>WAKA01000141.1 GCA_015523565.1 Candidatus Heimdallarchaeota archaeon
AAGAAGATATAATCCCCTTTTTTTAAATATCTTATTGAAAAAAATTGCAAAGAAATTCTTCTTGCTTATCTTCGTAAATTTATACTCACTATGATAACAACAATATCATTTGCAATAATACTCCCTGTGCTTCTTGCACATTTGCTATCAACAACATTTGGCTTTCTTGGCGTTGAGGGTGATTATCCACCTGATGGTCAAGGAGCTCCACCACAGACAGATCCTTATGGTGGAGGGTAAAATCACTTAACTAACTTAACTTTGCTCCAACCTGTTTTTGTAGGAATCAAATAATTCATTTTTGGACTAAAAGGGACAATAGAAGGGTCTGTAATCAATCTTAAATCAGGATCTAGTTTTTTCGCATCATTAATTATATTTCTTTGAAAACCTAGTGGGATAAAGACATTAGCGACACCAATTTTTAATTTTGCATCGTTTGGATTTTCCAAGATATGAAGCTTATCATAATAGGTAAGATTCGGAGGAATAACCGCAATAAGATTTGTAAATGATACAGGAAGCCTAGAGGCAATTGTATTGATGAAATCAACATAGATATCACCATTAAAAACAAAAAGATATTGAATCAATCCTTCAGGCACAAAAACCCAACGTTGTTCCAATACTTTTTCTTGCTTCAATGTCCGTTTCAGGTTTGAAAGAAAAGAGGAACTTACACCGTATTTTTTACGGATATGGGAGTCAGGAATTTTATTGTAAAGATCAATGGTAATTTGCTTTTTTTCTGCTGAAAGTTTGATAACATCTGTATTGCATACAAACCCATCAAGCTCTTTTGGATTTGACAAATGCCATAGCCCAGATACAATATCCAATCCTTCTGCAGATAGGAATTGCCTCCTCTTTTCAGGCAATTCAACACCTAAAATGACATTCAATCCTTTTTCTTTATTATTAAACCATTTTATTTCTTCCAACCAATCCATGATTTGTTTGGTTGTTACTTTATTGTTTGGAAGAACAATTTTTGCTTGCAATACTGTTTCCCAACCCCGGAATTCAGTGAACCGATAGAGATTTGGAAGAAGGGAAATTATATTTTTCCAATTTTTTATTAAGGAGTAATTGGAGGATGATATTATAAAGTCGAAAATTCTTAATCCTAAAGGTTCCCAATTGGCGTAATTTCTCTTTTGGATCAAAAAAGAACTTTTTAGAAGACTCAGACGTTTAAGAAATGTTTTTTTGCTAACACCCATTTTTTTTGCCAAGCTTTCTATAGAATCATTTTGGAAACGAATCCTCAATTTAAGTGCCTGCAGAAAATCAGGATTTAGTGAAGTGTATGGGATAAGTCCTAAGTAGAGAAGATTTTCAAAAGTCCATTGATCATGATTTTTTCTATTTGCTTGAATTATCTTTTGTATATATTTTTTTAAAATCCAATGCAGGTCAGTTGCACGGGAAAGTTGTTCAACATAAGTGAAATAATCATAGTAGATACCCTTAAAGTATTCACTTTCTCTTGGGGGAAGGATAGACTGCCAAATGTCTTTAATGACTGTTCTCTTTCCTTTTAAACCAAGCCAAATTATTCCAAATGCAAAATCCGCAAATTCTTTTTGGGGGATACGCTGAAAATCATTTAAAAAATAACTACAAGCCAGGTAATATATGAATATATAGGGCAAAAAGATGCTTTGAATGACTTTATCATTGAAACCATGAACATCTGCAATTAATTCAATTTTATTTTCATGATGCTTGAAATGTAGTCCAAGGAATACTTTCTCAAAAATATTTTTTTCCATGGATTTCCCTTTGAGAGACACAGCATCTATTAAAGAAACAGATTGCTTGAAAATATCATTCCATTTTTGTATTGCAGAATTAAGGGAATCTCTTGTGTCATTAGGAGCAAGTGTGTCAGTTATGTAAAGGGAGTTCAGAATTTCATAAAATTCAAGACCGATAAAAAAATCCACGAGATAAAATAAATTTGGGGTAATAAATTCAATTTGGTTTTCCTGAATTTTTTTGCTTATTTTACCAGAGATATTTAATTTTTTAAGAAAACAGGGGTAAATATTGTAATTTGCAGAATCCAGCCAATTATTTTTTTTGTTAGTTTTGTTTTTTAAAACTGGAAATAAAGATAATTTGAGGAACATCAGTTCCTCTACCACCTTGTCGTAAGACTTGTGTGGATTTAAGACCTAAGGGGATAAATGGATATACCTTTTACCCCCTACCTCCATAATGGTCGAATGGGGGTGGGGGGAGGTTTTTCCCAAAAGACAGAATTGAGATTGAATTAAAAAATTAGCTGCATTGATTGGGAAAGTACAAAAATGAAAAAACAAAAGGGAAGTTAAGAACATGTCAACAAATAAGCTTAGAATTGTTCAAGTTAATGGGGCGGATCATCCAGGTATTTTTGTTCAATTCTGTAAATTTTTTAGTGACAATGCAATCAACATTCTTGATGTCAAGCAAAATGTCTTGAGAGGATACCTGTCGATTACTTTTTTGATTGATTTGGAATTATCAAAGCTTAATGAAGATAGAATAATGCTTGAGCTTCGAAAAATCGGGAGAATGCATGCATTGCAAGTGGATATGCACCATTATGAAAAAGGACAAAGAGCAAGGCTTAGGGATTTATATGTACTAACTATTGTCGGCAAAGATAAGATAGGTCTATTGCATCAAGTTTCCAATGTTCTTACAGAGCATAAGGTCAACATAGATACCATTCAGGTCAAAGTTAACGAGGGGTTTATTTATAATCAATTCCTTATTGACTGCGCTTTTGTTGAAGATACGCAGGCACTTAGAAATGACATCCGAAAAGTATGTGAAAACTTTGGGATGTCAATGACATTTCAACAAGAACGCATTTTCAGGAAAAACAAGAAACTCATCATATTTGACATGGATTCAACCCTTGTCAATGGGGAATCCATAGTTGAGGTTGCAAAACTGGCAGGAAAAGAAAAGGAGATGGCAAAAGCGACAGAGTTGGCCATGAGTACAGACATTGACTTCCAAAAATCTTTGATCCAAAGGGCAAAATTGCTTCAAGGAATTCCAGAAGAGATGCTTAAACAAATTGCAAATAATCTAGAGTTGACATATGGGGCTGAAGAACTAATTTCTGAGTTAAAGGCAATGGGATGGAAAATTGGGGTAGTTTCTTCGGGTTTTTCGTATTTTACAGATGCAGTAAAAGAAAAACTAGGGCTTGACTATTCGTTTGGAAATACCTTAGAAATCCGTGATGGAAAAGTTACAGGGAATGTCATCGGGACAATTATTGATTCAGAGGGAAAATGGGAAATTGTCAAAGAACTTGCCCAACAACTGAACATCCTCCCAGAAGAAGTTGTAACAATAGGTGATGGCAGTAATGACATTTCCATGATCAAAAATTCAGGACTGGGCATTGGATTTAACAGTAAAGAAATATTGTCAGAGGTAGCAGACGGAAAAATTGAAAAAACACATTTAAGATCTGTTCTGTTAATGTTAGGACTTTCTGAAACAGAGATTGACGAAATATTTTATCCTTAAAAAATGGATGGTTTGTTAAAAAGCATGTAAGTTCAAAATATCTGTCCATCTTACCACAGATTAATAGAAATGTTTTTTCTTAGACTGAGTTAATGCTGTGTCGTGAATTTATTCCCTATCATTATTTTAGCGGTAATCAATATGTTTTTTGCAGAAGTATTGTCGGGATCGTCGCCATTTTGGGTATTTGTGCCTGAATCAATAATCATCACTACAACAATCTATCTGACCCATACCCTGTTTTTTTATAATATTGCAGTAAGATTCAGAAGAGAGACAATTGTTCATCTTTATTTTTTGGGAATTGTTTATGGCTTATATGAGGCGTGGATCACAAAAGTCATTGTTGTGGGATATATCAATACAGATCCTATATTGGGCTCATTTCACCAAATTGCCATTGCAGAATTTATTTTGCTTGTCTTGTTTTGGCACCCAATCATGTCTTTCATCATGCCTTTGGCAACTATACGAGTTTTATTGGCAAAAGACAGTTTTATTCCAAAGATCAATATTATATATTACATAACAGCAATAATAGGAGCAATAATCTTGGCGGCTTATCTAAATTTCAATCCAATCAATTTCATTGTTTCTTCAGTTTCAACATTGGCTGTACCTACAGTTATCTACATTTTAACTATGAAAAAAATGGATCGGTTTTCATTGGATCAGTTAAAATTGTCAAACAAGGCATTAATAATTGTTTTTACTATTATGCTCATTCCATATGTCTATACATTCCCAATTTTTAGGGATCAACCATTGGTTGATTCCATTACACTCATGATCATTTTGCTTTTCTATTTAATTGGAATTGTAGGATTCTTTATTCTTCCCCCTGCATTGCCAGAATATTATAGCTATAAATCTATCGGGTTTATCATGAAAGCCATTGCGATTTTCTTTTCCTTTGGAGTTATTCTCTCATTTATTCCAACTAATCTCATACTCATCTTGACATTTGCCATCCTGATGACAATCGGGACATTCATACTAATTTTCAGCATAATATTTGCAATCATTAAGAGGATTACCTAACATTTATAACAGATGAAAGGAAGAGACACATAAAAGGAGGAATGTCTATTTTCCACCCAAAGATTGAATGAATTACGTAACACCATAAACAAAATAGACGAGAATATTATTGAACTGATCGGAAAGAGAATGAAAACTGTTGATGCCATTGCAAGGGAAAAAGCAAGAAAAAGCTTGAAGCTCTGGGATTTGCAAAGAGAGAAATGGATTTTCAGTAGGATAAGAGATATGTCTGAGAAAATGGAAATCCCATGGGATTACATGCAAGCCATTTATAACATCATGTTTTCATTGTCGATTTCCCATCAGGCAAATAACATTGGAAATGAACATTCATTGCCTTCATTTTCGAATGCCATCGATCTGACATTGCCATTTAGGATAACTTTACCAAACAAGGCAAAACTAAAAATTGCATTTCAAGGACAGTTTGGTGCATTCAGCCATTTGGCAATTGAAACAATTTTTCCCAATGCCATACCAATTCCTTCAAAAGAATTTACAGATGTAAAAGAAAAGCTTGCAGGTGAGTTCGCAGATCTTGCGGTTCTACCATTCTTCAATACGATTGCAGGGACAGTCAATCTTGGACAGAAAGTTGCGGATTCCTTGGAACATGTTGTGCTTTATAAATTTCCAGTCAAAATACAGCACATGCTTGCTGTACCAGACCATATCAATAGCATAGATCAAATAGAGTTTGTACATTCCCATCCTGAAGCGCTGAGGCAATGCCATAACTTTTTGAAAACAAATGGTTTTAAGGGCATTGAACAGCACGATACAGCAGGTGCTGCGAAAATGATATCTAAAACCAAGAAAGAAAATGTGGCCGCGCTATGCAGTGAAGCAGCAGCAAAGATTTATGGGTTGAAAATCCTAAAAAGTAATGTACAAGATCTAGAAAATAATTTTACATTTTTCGCGATCGTAGCCAATACTTCTAAGTTGCCAAAAATATATGAAAAACTATCAAACACCTAAAAAATATCATCGAATCCCTTATCCATCAATGTATCACCTTTTGACCATTTATGGAGCATGAGAATAAAAAAAATTATACTGACAATAATTTGTAGTTTAAGCCAAAAAACACTATCCTTGGTCAATAAAATCCCAATTGTTACTGCAATTACAAAAATAAGCAAATCTGTCTTCCAAGTATATTTCAGATTAAATTCACCAGTAATAACTATTTAAAACATCCCTTTAAATTTTTTTAACATTTATATCATTCGGAATTTTCAACTCTAGAGATGATTTTATTGTTTATCATGTTTATTTTTCTTCATCAAGCAAACTTTATAGTTATTTTAACCCATAGGGCATTATGGTATTGAATATCTTTCTGAAAAAACCAAAAGTCATTTTTTTAATTTTTGTTATTCTCTCTTTAGGATGGGGATTGCTTGCATCCAACTATCCATTTTTGGCTAGAGCATCCTATATCTTAATTCTAAACCTTTGGATTATTGCGATATTTTCCTATTCCCCTAGAATATTAAGAACATTTGAAAGAGGGAATAATTTTGAAAGATATGCCAGTATTCTGATTATCCTGTTCATTTTGGCAATTACCCTTGTGCTCAATTCACTTTTTAAGAACACATCATATTTGTATCCTTATGAATTTTCATTTTTTGCAATGGTGGTTATATTATCTGCCCCATATTTTACATTTCAAGTCCTTCGTCCAATGAATTTTTGGGTTAAAAAAAGTATCAAATTCAAGCGGGAACCAAAGTATAGGTTTAGTTTATTTCATTTCAATATATTTGTCGCTAGTTCTATTTTCCTTGTTATTGAGGGATTATTCTCTCTTGTTTCACTTGAGGCATTTATTGCAGCGGGAATTGTCTTTTTAATATATCATTTGCTTGTCTTTATGACACTTGTACAAATATTTTGGGTCTCGGCAGATCCTGTGGCTATCTGGAAAGATTTTGAATCTCGGTTTCAAAAGGATGAACAAACAGAATTGCCATCTGACAAAATATTAGGGTATTCAATTAAAAAAGTAAATTATGACATCCAGAATAGTCTGAAACTCACCCCATCCATAAAAAATCTCAATTACCTGTTTCAATTGGCGATAGAGGATAAAATTGAACCCACTGTCTTTTGGAAAGAACTTGAAAGTATGCATAATATACTTATACAAAACCCATTCAATATGCAAAACTTGTATTACTCAAAAATCCTTTTGCAGGTAAGCAGGAGATGGGGATACCATGGCCAACCTGTCAAAAAGTTTATTCTCCTAATTTTTCCGCCCTTGCTTAAAAGATACAGGCTTTTTGCCCTCCTGCCAAAATATTTGCAAGACATAGTCTATGAAATGTTTGAGGTATTTCACTTGCTTGGGATAGAAGATCCACTTTGGCATGATATGATCATTTTTGAAATTAATAATCGAAAATATGCTCAACGTAATTTCCCATTGCTTTCCAAGAAAATGGCAAGTTCACAATGGAAATTAGAATGGAATTATAGGCTGTTTTTCGGTGAAAAAGGAAAATTACTTGCAATTGATGATCTTAAGACAATTGAATACCCACCAATAAACGAAACACCTTGGGAAAAAGACCTTAATATTGCAGCCATTCACCTGTTTTCTACATTTTTCGGTCAAAACAGCAGAATGCCGTGGGGAGGGTCTGTTCAATATCCATACGAAGAATATGATTGGGTAAGAAGGGGGCACAGACTTGAAAATTTTTCAGAAGAAAACTACAAACAAATATTGCCACCAATCCCAACCAAAAAGTATCAAAAAGAAGAACCATTCAAAGTACCAAAAGAGTATCAAAAAGAGTATATTGATGCAATACTTAGTGGAAAAACAATACACTTACCAGAGAAAAAACAACAAAAAAAGAAGTTAGATTTTAAATTTTTCCCCATATTAATTGTCTCCTTATTACCAATACCATTTCTGTTTATAACGAAATTGCAAATGATTTCATTGATTTTTACAGTCATTGGGATAGGAATTGTGGCATTCTCAATTAAAGATCAAAGAGTTCAACAAACATTAAAGAAAGAAATCCCTGTTACCAACGAATTCGACATGCAGAAGGAAACCTTTCAAATGAATACGACAACATTTGTTGTTGGCTTCAGTTGGACATTAATTGGAATTGCATTCATCCTCTTCTGACGATTCTTTTCATAAAGAATAAATAGATTGTTGTGATGGATATATTTGTGGCTTTATGCCCACGGGCGGGTAGATCAGTCCGGTAGATCGCTTCCTTGGCGTGGAAGAGGCCCCGAGTTCAAATCTCGGTCCGTCCATATTCTTTTTTAGCCCAATTTTTAAAACGCGAATTTCTTTGACTTATTGCAAGAATATTTTATTTTCAAATGAAAAATCATCATTGAAAAAACAACGTTTGATACAGAAGATAAAATTTATCCAAAGAAAATGAAAAAAATGTATCAAGCCAATCAATTATTTTTTGAAAATTTTGACAGGATAGAGACCATATAATGATTTTTCGTATAAAAATATAATTGAATTTCTGTTTAAGGAATTTTTATGGTTTCCAATACCATTAGTGAATTAATGAATATTCAATCCTTGCTTTGTGGTATGAAGAAAAACCAAAAAAGTATGAATA
>WAKA01000142.1 GCA_015523565.1 Candidatus Heimdallarchaeota archaeon
ATGCCTTTGCGATCATTGTCCAAAGCTGCTTGCACAAAAAAAAGAGTAATCCATGCAATTGTGTTCTGTTCACTTATCCATGTCGCAACTGTTAACCAAAGGGTATATGCAATCAATAAAGATGTGAGGAAAAGAATATAGGTCTCAGGATTTGTCATCTTTTTCTTTTCCCAAGGCTTCAAAACCAAAACCATGAATAATGTATACAGAGCTATGGTAAATGCCCAAGCAAAACCAATCCACCTGTTGTGTTCCATGAAAAACACAACTCTCAATAAAATACGTGGACGATAGTAATATGACAGCAAAATCAAAACGTGGAACGGTGAAAGGGTACCATAGTTCCGGTTGGTTTGTGCTGTCAATACACCTGTTATCTCACTTTGATTCCACCCAAAAATAAAAAATGGCAAATAGGAACCCACTAAAAAAAAGATAACTGTTAGTATACCAAATTGTATTCCTGCCTTTAATGAAGTTCTGTATCTTGTTATTGTAATGACAAATGCCGCAAGGAGAATTGCAGGATATAATTTGATTGAAATGGATATTGCAAGGATTATTGCTGCAGGGATGTCTTTTCCTCTAATGAACAAGTCATAGGAAACTAACACCAAAAGCAATGCAAGCATGTCGGGCATTGCCCAAAATCCAGTAACCAATATCCCCAACGGATTTAAAAAAAGAAAGGTGAAAAAGGTTCGTTCATCCATTTGTATCGTAACTGAATGTTTTCTGATCTGCTGTAAAATGTAATAGGGAAGAAAAAGATCTGTCAAGACCAATGGTAATTTCATAAGAAATGCAAAAACCAATCCTGATTGGGCAAATTGGTTGGCAAACAAATAGGATATTAACATCCATAGACCATAAACAATGGGTTGCCCTAAATGGTCATAAGGGGAATAAGGGGATTTCCCTGATGCCAATAGTTTCCCTGTAACAAGCCATATGTTCATGTCATAGGGATGTCCTGTGAATGGTGCAAATGCTAGACGGATTGCAGTGCCAACCAATGCAATGATCCAATGTTTTTTGAGAAACGTTATCCATTCTTTTAACATGCGTTTCACTTCCCTACTTTTATCATAAGCCACGGAAATTCCCATTTCCATGGAAATCTCCACCTGTTCATTTGTTTTGCTTGATGTTTTTCAAATTCTTCCCAAACATGGTGATGGTAGTTTTCTGCAAATTCTGGCATTCCAATTGTCTTGTAATATTCATTAGAGCGTTTTTTTGCTTTAATTGCATTGTTGTTGCTATAAATTGGTGTATTCATGATGTGTACTTCACCTTCTCCATCCAACAAATATTTTGATCTGCTTAACACGTCCTCAAGATTCCTGAAATATTGCAGGCTACTTGAAAATAGAATATGGGTAAACCTTCCATATTGAATTCTGTCAATACTGGGATTTAGGAAATCATCATAGATAAACTTAAGATTGGACAATTCGAATGCTTTTGTTGCCTGTTTCAACTCAAATAAATTCAAATCAACACCTGTTACCTCATGACCCTCTTTTGCAATAAGATATGCAAACCACCCATTTCCACATCCCACATCCAAAACCCTTGCATGCTGTCCCCTTAAATATTTGATAAATCTCTTGGCAGAACGTATCCGAATTTTCCATTCTTTAAAATGGGGAAATCCTGAAATGTCTGGTAATTTCCTTAATTGTTCAATCGTGATTATTCTTCCCTCTTTTTGTCTTAGTGCCAAATACTTCTCCTCAAATTCCCTTTTTGGTGTTCCCATTATGAACTTCGATAACTTGGTCATACCAATCCTCTCCTTAGTATTTCTTCATTTTTCGGGGTTTGGTTGTTTTTATCTTCTAATTTCTGTTTTCCTTCTTGCCCTGTTTTATTTGGTCTTTTAATCCTATTCAACTTTAATTTTTCTTCTTGATGTTTCTTTTTGATTCTCTTTTCATATTCTTGCAATATTCTTCTTCCATGTCCTGAAAAGTGACCTTTGTAAATATGACGTCTTGCAATCACTTCTGGTCCTGGATTATGTCTTTGCATTGAAATATTTGCCCTTTTCATCTCTAAAATGTCTAAAAATTCAAAAATTGGAAATTCCATTACTCGTTCAATGATTTGCTTAATGATACTTGGTTTGTTAATTTTCTTTTTTTTGGGGGATGCATTTGGTTTATATTCCCACAACCATGGGTTACTTGATAAAACTTTTTGATAAACTCCTTCATCATAAGCTGGGATCATAAGCATTAATTCTGTTGCAGTGTATAAATTCTTGAAAGATAATTTCAAATGGTTTATATCCAGTATAAAATTTATGCAGATGTGTTGACTATATTTCCGCTCTAAAATCGCCGTTACAAAATAAAGCAATAACCGAATCAGCCATAATCTGTTTTTCTGGCTTATCACAAAAAAATCAAGGTCATCTGTGCCATTTCCACTTCCTGCGGCGACCGATCCCGTCAAAAAGACGCCTTTAACCCCTGGGACTTTTCCAATCTTGTGTCCAATTTTTAATCCCAATCTTTTTTGTAAATCTGCCTTCGATAAACCTCTTTTTCTTATTTCCACCAAATGTTTTTTCTTTTTCCTTGAGACATATCCATCAACTAAAACAAACTTGTCTGATGAATAAATGAATTCCAAAAGTTCTCTTTTTTCGATTTTTATGGCCATCATCCTGTACAGTTCTTCAATAGTCGGTGCAAAATCAAATATCTCAAAATAAGTCAATGCCTTCAAAATATGCTCCGAAAGGTTTCTTTTTTGTTTATTCATCATTAATCCTTTCCCAAACTTTGTATGATTCAAATCCTCGTGATCTAATTTTCAAACTTATATAGACTTCCAATATTATCAAAAAAAATAAATTGAGGATGTCCGTTACCCCTCTAATTTCGGACAATATTATTCGTCCAACACGCATTGGTGACGTTTTAAACATTCCTCTGAGAGTGGTTGATTTTGGGTAAACCAATTCACATGGCTTTCTTTCCTTGAATGATTTTTGCAATCCGTGTTTATTATCTAGTTGCCTATGTCCCGAAAGCACTCTTTCGCGTTGTTTTATGTAATGTTTAATTTTTTTTGGAACGTCTATTAAAACTTTGGCATCACTTCTAACCCCTACTTTCCACCCATTTTGTCTTGCATATCTTGCAAGAAATGCGTCATCGTTTATTGTCCCTGCAGGCAAAGCCCTTACTGCTTCTTTTCTTATTGCCATCAATTCCCCAGTTGCATGACTATTCATCTTCCCATTGGCTTTCAATACTGCTGCATGCAACCTCCAAATCAAACTTACATATCTAGGTGCCCATGATGGAGTTATTGGCATACCAGATACAATTGCCAATTGGTCGTCCAAACAGAATTGTGACACTAATTTTTCCAGTGTTGAATGTGGAAACAAAACATCTGCAGGAACAAGAACCAAAATTTCCCCTGTAAACATTTCCATTATTAGGTTCAACGCAAACCATTTTCCTCTTCTCTTTTTTTCTTCGATGAGTATCACGTCATGGTTGCTTTTTCTCCTGAATTCATTTGCCACTTTTTCACTTTGATCAGTAGATCCACTAACAACAATTAGAAACTCCAAGTTCAATGGGCTCTTATCCAATACATTCAGTAATCTTTTCAAACTTTTCCTGTCATTAGTTGCACAAATTCCCACTGAAATTTTCGTTATTGCTTTTTTGGGTGTATTTATTTCTTTTTGATTTCCCATGATACTATTGGTTGTTATTTCAATATGTTGTACAAGAGTCAACAATTTATTTTTTTAAAGCGGAATTAAAAGTTTCGGTTATACGAAAAGGGATTCCCTTTTCTTCATTATCTATAAATAATCCATTTCCCTAAATATGGTTGTGGCATCCAATCTCAAACCCTATCACTTATTGGAACTTATCTCCTTTCCTTATTATCTTGCCATTTTAATTTCTGCAACCATGAATGACAGTTTTTACGGAATCCCCCTTGAGAATTGGATTGGTCATTTTATTTCATCGGGCATTATTGCCATAATTCTTCTCCTTTTTATCCATTGGAAATATCAACTCAAGGATGCAAGGGCCAGATTGACTGGACATCTCGGAAATGCAATTTTCATGGCGGTGACTTATGGCAAGGTAGATGAATACACAGGTGTTAACGATCCAAGCACTAATTTTTTCGATCTACAATTTCTCTTTTCTTATTTGGTTGTATTTCTTCCTGCCGTTCTCGTTTGGCTTGGAGCATTTACTGCAATAATAAAAATTCTTGAAGCATGGGATGAGGAACTCGAGAATTTTGTCAATAAAATACACAATGGTGATTATTCCGCCAGAATTACAAGCCACGAACTCTTGAATGATCTTTATTTTCAAAGGCTTTCACGACTTCTCAATCAAATGGCTGAAAAGAATGAAGTTTACATTGATAATCTGCAAAAAATCCAATCTCTTATCAATAAGGCTGCATCTCAAATCAGCCAGGAAATAGGTGGCGTAAGCAAGGCTGCAGAAGAAATCACATCTACTAGTGATACGATGGCAACATCTGCATCTATCCAAGCGCAACATCTTTCTGACCTTTTGCAGAATATTGAAAACAACCAAATTTTGATTGCCCATATATTGGAAGAAATGAGTGCTAAATCTTCGCTCATAGACCAAATCGCTGTTCAAACCAATATTCTCTCACTCAACGCTGGAATTGAGGCATCGCGTGCAGGGGATTACGGGAGAGGTTTTGCAGTAATTGCAAAAAACATCCTGTCTTTATCAGAACAAACACAGAATACAGTCAACCAAATCAATGACACTATTGCAAACATCAATGAAAACATCCAGGATATGGCAAATGGCATAAAAGCCAATGTTGAAAGCATTGCTGCAATAGCCCAAGAAGGGGCGGCTTCGGCTGAGGAAGTTGCGGCTTCTTCAAAAGAAATTTCCAACGCCCTCAAAATCCTTGATAAAATTGCAAAAGATCTTGGTGGTTATATCAAACAATCGGAAAGTCTGTTTTAATAATCTTTTCTCTTCTGTCTATCTGTCACATTCCCACCAAAACATTTATACAGAATAAAATCTGATTTTTATCAAATGGGGGAAATTCACCATTCGTACTTCTGTAACTTATGCAAACACCATTGGCTTTTCTGCCATCACAAAAAAATTGACGTTGATTATTTGCAACCTTTCCTCAAATTTCCACAAGAGTTTGTAATTATTGACATAGAAACTACTGGTCTTAATCATGAAACAGATTCTATTATTGAGGTGGGTGCTGTTCTTGTCAACCTCAGCTCAAACAGAATCCAAAAGGTATACCATTCCCTTTGTAATGAACTTCCAAAGCCTGTAAATCCTAAAAAAAACCTCATTTTTCAAATATCTGACATTAACTATGATGAAGTTATGCAGGCACCTCATTTCAATCAAATAAAAGATGATATTCAAAAAATATGCAATACAAATTGCGTTACCGCCTTCAACAAAAGCTTTGATTTCAGATTTCTTAAACAAAGGGGTCTCACCATTCCCCATGAGACTTATGACCCCATGAAACTCCTGACAAGGGTTTTGGGTTTCTTGAATAAGAAACATTATTTAAAACCTCCCAAAGCACAAGAGGCTTGGGATGTCCTCTTTCCAAATGACCCACATCAAGAAGCTCACAGGGCTCTTGAAGATGCAATCTTTGAGGCAAAAATCCTCCTCAAGATTCATTCAATTGTAAAAGAAAAGCTCAAGCTTTTGAATTGACAAACCATTTCCTAGAATACCTATTAATTTAAAACACTCATTCTGTTTCAGATACTTTTGTTAAAAAATCATTTCCTTAAATGAAAAATGCACCGACCGGGGATCGAACCCGGATCTGATCCGTGGCAGGGATCTATTCTACCATTAAAC
>WAKA01000143.1 GCA_015523565.1 Candidatus Heimdallarchaeota archaeon
GGATTGAAACTATCAGTACTAAAGTCTAATTCTGGAAGTTTCTTGAATGTCGCGAACGCCTAAAACCTAGAAATAGGATTGAAACTTGTCCTTAGGTATTTTCCCATTTTTGATCTCTTTTGTCGCGAACGCCTAAAACCTAGAAATAGGATTGAAACGTACATAGACCGAAGAGATAATTTTTTCAAATTCGTCGCGAACGTCTAAAACCTAGTAATAGGATTCAAGCAGAGGATATGTATCTCGAATACATATCTCTAAGACATTAATTGCGTTTAGCCACCACTATACGCAAAAAAATAACATCGGTTGAAATGATTGAGATTGAAGCAGTCAGGAAGAAGAGGGATAATTGATTTTTGGCTTGATTTACAATTCACCAGCGTTTTTTCATTACAACAGCAATCGCCATGGCAGACGCAATGAATGAAATGTATGCACTGGAAGAGGTTGAAACAGAGAATTGGGAAGGTATTGGAAGGGCAGTTGTTGATGAGATGGTCTGTACGGGTTGTGAAGATGTCTCGCTTGAGGGCATCCCAGTTGGTGTGCTTATTTCTGGAAGGGTTATTTGGAAGGTTTGGGGCATGAATATCCAGCTTGTCTGATCCTTTTCAATGGTTAGGTCAGTTGGGATGGAGTCAAGGACATTGGAGCTGTTTGACAATGCGGAGATCACTTTCACACTGATTCCCGTGTTTCCGTCGAGACCAAGCTCTTCAAAGGGGATTGCGACTTCAATGAATCCCATCATTGGATGGCTGGCAGTAGTAATGGAAGTTGGGACAGACTGCCAATTTGAATCAAATTTGTATTTTTCTATTGAGTTGACTACACGAGCATACCCGTTATCAGCGAAGTCTGTCTCCAACCTGAAAAGATAGTCGGGGAGGTCGCTCAGTCCACCGAATCTCACCTGTGATCGGTATGGATGGTCATTGCTTCCGCCTTTCTTTACGTCGACCGCAATTTCAAAATCGACAGGTCCTTTTGTCCAGTTGTAGAAATTTACATAGGAGAAACCGACATATAGGTTTGAATCATCCTGTTTCAGGTAGAGGTTTCTGAGGTCAGAGATTTGCAGGTCTTCCAGTTGGTCGATTGAGGCAGGGGTTCCCCATTGCAGTTCAGGTTCCCCATCGACGGAGATTTGTGCATAGCTCAAATTGTCGGGGTATTGGGCAATGCCCTTGGGGATTTTCAGGTCAATGTTTGTCTGGAGGGTTGGGTCTGGGGAATATATGAGGAAACCACCTGCGGGGATTGTAAGGGAGACAGTTCCGTTTTCATCAGAAAGGATGGAATCGCTGGCATTCAGCAAGTTGTATAAGCGAGTGTTTTTCCATTTGGTAGTTACAGTTGCATTCTGTGCGTCAAATTCTTGGTCAGTAATTGCAATGACAAGCCCTGCATGGGAATCGTCACCACTCCGTTGTGCCACGTATATGTCTTGGTTGACAAACAGGCGGGTCAAGTTTCCATATGCATGTTCATTGTGGATCTTGACCAGTTGGATGATGAGGTTTCGGAGGTTGGGGTTGACATAGTCCATATAGAAGACGGAGGGGTATCCAGGGTGTGTCATGATGTAGGCATAGCCCAACAGCCTTCTATTGTCCCTGATATTGAACTTGTCCCTGTAGGTGTCATGGTTGACGACAAAGGTGACTGCCTTGCTGGGATCAATATTGCTGACCCCTTGGTCAACAAGAGTGCTTATGTCTCCTGTGCCATTTGTGTTGAAGTCCTTGCGCATGGCTTCAAGGAGGGCAAAATCCATTGCATAAGTTGTATCGTTTGTCTTATGGACATAGTCCAATACTTCGTTTGGATCTGGAGTATACATCCAGTATTCGTCGACGCCAAACATCTCACCTGGAAACCTGCTGACATTCTGCATCCAATATTGGATCATTGCGGGATCGATGAATTGGGCAGAGTCGAAACGGTAACCGTCAAAGCCGATTTCATCACGGAGCCACTTTGCCCATTCGATAAGCATTGTCTGTACCTCTGGATTTTTGTGGGAAATGTCGGGGAAGTCTCCGTATTGGCCTGCATCGCCAGATCCATATGAATTTGGCCAAAAGTGGGTATAGTTCATCTTGAGTTTGCCACTTGCCACATTCATGAAATTTGTCGGAGTATAGTCGCCGACAAATGGGTTGTATTCCAAGTCTCCACCGACCCTGTGATTGACAACAGTGTCAATGATTGCGCCAATGTTTCTTTCATTTGCGGCGGCAATCAGGTCGATAAGTTCCTGTTGGGTGCCGAAGAGTGTACGGACACGACCCTTTTGATAATAGGCACCAAGGTCATAATAGTCGTATGGCTCATATCCACCTGTTGCAGGGTATCCAGCTCTTGTTTTTTGTGGGGGAGGGAGCCACATTGAGTCAAAACCGTGCGAGGCGATCTCATCGATGTTGTCATAAAGCATTCTCCAGTGGGTTCCCCTGTCGGGCATGTCCCAATAGAAGGGCTGGAAAAGGACTTTTGAGCCGATGGGGATCACTTGGGATGCAGGAGGGAGGTGCGATCCATGGGGTCTTGGCTTATGCGGTATTGAATAAGACACATTTCCCTTGGAAGAGGGAGAAGGGAGGGAGATCAGAGACAATGCAAGGATTGCCAAAAGAAGATATGTTTTCACTAATTTTCAATTCAAGTGGGACATTTATAAATTTGGAAGCAGGAAAAGATGCAAAGAATAAAATGGCCTTTGAGACTAATTGGATTTCTTTAATCGTTTAAGCTCTTTTTCTGCTTTTTCCGCCCGTCTCATTGCACCGTCTGCCCTATTCCTTTCTTTTTCGGCTTCTTTCTCTTTTTCCTCCAGCATTTTCTCAGCCTTTCTGAGTTTTTCAGAAATTCGTCCCTTTTCTTTTTCCATTTCCTTCTTTTTTTTCTCGATTTTTTTGGATGCGTTTTTTTCTGCCTCTTTGATTTGTTTTTCTGCCTCCATTTGGCATATTTCAGCCCTTGTTTTGATGATTCGTCTCTTTTCCCTGTCAATCAGCACAAGTCGGTAAGTGGGATAATCCTTGTGATTTTTTCGATATTTGCCTTGTAATTCCATGATTCCGAATTTGAATGGGAGAATGTCAGGTCGAATATCTATTAGTTTTTTGTAGCTAATATACCCCTTACCCTCGATACAACAGACCTCGCTTAAGTCAGCAATATGGTAGTTTCCGTCATCCAAATAGATGATCTTGAGAAAAGGGGCTTTAACAATTGCAGGATCGGGGAGATAACCACTGAAAAGCACATAGATGGGGATTCCCAATTTCTGGCAAATCTGAGCAGTTAAGCCCAAGTCATCATTATATGTTGATGATGAGATGATATTAATTACCATAGTGGGTATGCGACCGTCAAATTCGTCAGAATCATAGAATGAGAGTCTATAAGGTGGATTAAATCCCTTAAAATAGGAAATGTCAAATGACATCCCGATTTTTTCGTCATCTAAACGGAAATAATGCAGGAAGTTACAGAAAGTACGATTCTCAGGATAATTTGTGGAGAGCACATCATGCAGATAGTCAATCACAAGAAAATGAGGTTCACTTATTCCCAAGCGAGTTGGGGAATGGGTTGTTTCCCTCATTTGTTTATTTGGAGTCTTGGGGATGGGAGAGGCATAGTCATCATCAACTTTTGGCATCAAAATAAATTTGGCATAGTAAATAATAAACTTTTAGAGGACAATTTCAGAATTGGTGGATACAGATATAAAATATGTTTTGATTACTAATTTTTTGAAATTAAACAAACATCCCAACAGTCGGAAAAAGAATTAAGAAGTGAAAAACAAAGATGCTAACGATAAATATGAAAAAACTGACCCCAATCATATTATCAATACTAACAGTGACAGGCATGTTGGGGGGAGTTTCAGCAACAGAGGAATCAAAGGTACTGCGTATCGGGATCTCATATGCGCCAAGTGGGATTAATTTGTGGCAAACGGGAGGGTATTCTGAAGACTTGGTGCGCAATGCAATTTTTGCACCGTTGTATCATCTTACGAAAGATGGAGGATTGATTCCTGATTTGGCATCAGGTCAGCCAATTGTTGAAAATGGAGTTTGGAAGATAAGATTAAGGGATGGCCTTCAGTTTTCCAACGGGGACCCATTGACGGCAGATGATGTAATATTCACCTACAAGGCACACATGACACCAATTTTGAGATCACTCAATTATTACAGGTTGTCAGGATTTTTGGAAAGCAATGATTCAGTAGTTAAGATAAATGATACGACAATTGAGTTTCATCCACGGTATTCGGGTCTTGATTTTGCACCAATTTTGACCATAGGCATATTACCGGAGGAAGTCTATGGGGCAGGCTATGACCAGTGTCTTTCCTCATCAAGCAGTTGTTATTTGAAGGATGACCTGACAAGCGTGCCCATTGGAGCAGGTCCGTATATTTTGGAGAAATTGCCATATTCAAATCAGGATATGGTGGAATTAACAAGGAATGACAAGTACTGGGATATGTCCAATGTGTTTTACGACAAGCTGGAATTGGTACCGTCATACACGGAAGATGGCATTGCATTGTTCAACAACGGTAGTTTGAATTTATTGAGTCCAAACTTTGCATATGTGAACACGATAAATGAATATAATGTGACCTATGTGGATGGTCAAGTGTCAATCATGTTCATGTTGAATCATAATCATCCGTACTATGGAACAGGGGAATTGGTTCCAGATAATGGGTCAAAAATCGTTTCGACAGATGACAGGGTTCAGGCGAGATTTATCAGGAAAGCGATGGACTATTTGATTAACAGGACATTTGTAGCCAAAGAGAACTTTGAAGGAATGGCAATGGAAGGGGAAATCATTCTACCACCTTCAGCCATAGGCAGGTCATTGATGGATTACAGGAACTATTCAGTTGAGATGGCACGGTCAATGATGGAGAAGGCAGGGTTTGACTATGCCACTCTTGGGAATCCAGATGGCGAGGGGAAATATCAGAAATTCTTTTTCAACATAACCATATTGGCCCCCTCCACTTGCCCGGCAAGGAATTTGTATCACAGGGTATTTGGAGAGGAGCTCAAGAAAATAGGGATTGGCGTCAAAGAATATGTTGAAGCAGGATGGAATGTGATAGTCCCTAGGACATTTGGCTATGGCAATGCCTCTGTACCGGTCTATGATGAGGGAGGCTTTGATTTTCTTCCATTGGGTATTTCGATGGACAAATTTGTAAGCACAATATCATGGGTTTATTCAGGCGACAATGACTATCTTAGACAAGACAATTTCATCAGTTATTCCAATGCGACCCTCAATGGACATATTGACACTGCAATGAACACGACGGATTTGGAAACCTATTCCAATGAGGTTCAAGCGATTGAGAAGATACTGTATGATGATTTGCCGGTATTGACGATTGTCTATCCAAAATCAGGGGTGGCTATTGACAACAAGACACACATAGATCCCGAAGATTTTGCATGGGCATCTGTGGATTGGAGGGAAGTGTATGATCGGACATATAGCCCACCAACAAGCGAAACAGGGACATCAGAGAGTACAACATCCAGTCCAGCAGGCACTACGGGTTCTGGGGTGTCATCCACGAGTGAAAAATCAGGATTGACTTTTATGATTGCCATAATTGCCCTTCCGACAATATTATTCAAGAGGAGAAGAGGGGTGGGCAAAATTGTTCCAATATGTCTAAATAAGTAAAGCAAGAATATTGAATTGTCCCTTATTTGGGCAAAGCACTCAGCGATCAAAAGACAAAAATCAAGTATTTTAATTAGAAACAGCAATATCACCTACAAATATCTTAAATTTGGAGAGACAAATTGGACATAGTCAAAGATGATGAACCTTTTCTTTGAGAATACTTTTACCCATCCAAGCACAAGGATCCTTTCATCCATATCCAGCAGGCTTGAGGGGAAGCGGATAGTATTGGGGATAACTGGAAGTGTTGCGGCATTTTTGGCACCCCAATTGGCAAGGGAATTGATACGAAGGGGGGCGACAGTCATTCCAGTGATGACGGAGGCCGCATTGACGATGATAGGGAAGGATTTGATGTGGTGGGCAACAGGAGTTGAGCCAATTACCCGTGTGACGGGAAAACTGGAGCATATTGCTTTTGCGGGGGTGATGAACAGGCCTGTTGATTTGATGCTGATTTTTCCCGCAACAACAAATACAGTGGCAAAATTGGCGGCGGGAGTGGCGGACACACCAGTCACATTGATTGCAAGCAGTCTGCAAGGTGCAGGAGTTCCAATTCAGGTCATGGCAGTTGCACATGAGGACTTGATTAATGCAGATGCCATTCAAGAGGCGATCATGAAGCTGAAAAAACGGGGGATAAAGTTCATAGAGCCTGTCAGGGAGGAAGGGAAGGTAAAAGTGCCCCCTATTGAGGAAGTGGTTTTTGATGTTGTCTCCATGCTTACTCCCAAGATCATGGAGGGTTATCATGCCATTATTACAGGTGGACCAACTCATGAACAGATAGACAATGTGAGGTTCATTACAAATGCGGCAAGTGGGAAATCAGCCATTGCACTTGCGATTGAGGCGAAACTCCATGGGGCAAAGGTTTCACTGATTTTGGGACCGACAAGGCAATTGGTTCCGAGAATTTTGAATCCAATATATGTGGAAAGTGCGGCGGAGATGAAAGAAAAGGTTTTGGAGGCATTGAATTCAGAGGAACATCCAATTGTCATATTAAGTGCGGCAGTTGCAGATTTCAGACCAGCAAAGCAATTTAAGGGGAAAACGAAAAGCGACAGGGAATTGGACATTCATTTGGTTCCAACAGAGAAGATAAGTGACAGCGTGAAGCCCAAAAGGGGAGATAGCATACTGATAGTCTACAAGGCGGAATGGGGAGTTTCGAGGCAGGAGCTTATAAGGCGTGCAAGAGAGAAGATGGAAAAGACTAATGCAGATTTGGTTATAGCCAATGACTTATCAAAGGAGGGGGCAGGGTTCGGTACAGATACAAATCAAGTGTTGATGATCAGACCAGATGGAAAAGTAAGGGAGATTACAGGCTTGAAGACGACAATTGCCTATGAAATAATGCAACACCTGATACGGAAATATATCTTGAAGAGATAAGAAGAATGCCTCTTCAGAGCTCCAGATTCTGCTCATCGAAGTACTCCTCAAACCAGGGTCTCATCATCAGAGGGCTAAGTAGAATACGGAACAAACAAGTTTAACTTTTTGGGTAGGGAGTTGCTAGGTGATGGAAAAGTTAGGTGAGGGGGATGAAGCATGAGAATTATTGATGAGATTTCTGATTTGCCAATAGATGACAGTGGAAAGAAAATAAAGGGAAGCAGTGGTCAAGATAGGAATTCTAAACCCTTTTGCATCAACAGTCCGTCCTCCTGCAATATTTCCAAGGGCGAAGAAAACTTGCCAAGAGATTTGATTGATTGCAGAGATTTTGGATCTTTGTTTTCGGGGAGTATGTTCCATAAGTATTGCATTGGCAATGGGACCGACGCCATTCATCACGGCATTCCGAATGATCAGTGCGGCTAAGGCAAATAGGAGGGGGGGATAAGTGGAAAGCACAACTAGAAGAGTGACAGAAACCAATTGATTTAATACAATGAGTTCAATTCCACCTAATTTTTCAGCAAGATTGGAGTTGACTTTTCCCCAGACGGCAGTGATGACGGAGACACCTGCCATAAGGAGGGAAAGGTTTGACAGGTTAATCCCATAAATGTCAAAAAAGAAACGAGGGAGGTAAGGAATTGTGAATCCAGCACCAAAGCCGATGATAAATGCAGTGGCAAGCAGAAAATAGACTACTTTTTTGGAGATATTGGAAGCTATTGGTTTTGAGTTTTCTTTTTTGGTCTTTTCTTCCTCTTCGGAGAGGGCATGGGAATCACGGATGCCAAGGAGAGAGATAATGAACACTATGGAAAATGCGAATACTGAAAGACGGATATATGATTGGATGGCAGGGACGTCGAGGGTGGAGACATCAGAAGTGTCCAATCCTTGGAAATAGAAATATCCTAAAACTCCACCAAGTGCGTTTGATGTTTCAGAAAGCAGGAATTGTGTACCAAAGACGCGGGTTCGGTTGTCAGCATTGATTGAATCTGAGAAGAGGGCATTCATTGTAGGGTTGGATGCACTGCCTCCAATTGAGATCAGGATTTGACCTAAAAAAGCCAGAGACAGGGAGTTTGCAGTTGAGAGCAGGAGAATCCCAGTCAGTAAGATGCCAATTGAAGTTATTATAACGACATCCCTTCTGAAACGGTCTGCCAAATAGGAAGCAAGAAAGGAGAATGTAATACTAAGCAGTGAACTGAGACCAAAGATCAATCCCAAATCGGAATTGCTACCGCCAAGTCCGTATATGAGCCATGTCGTGGCAAACCAGAGGATACTAAAGCCCAAAGAATTGAAAACAGAGCTAACAAGAACAGCTTTCACGTTCTTGTTTCCATAGGCTTTTCTCATGGAAGGAACTAAAGGTTTCAATGAATTTAAATCAATGTGTACATAACCTTTCCCTATTCATTTTGTTCAGAATTTTTTTTGCGTTTGAATAGACCTCCAACAGATTTTCCGATGGATTTGGCACCTTCCAACCCTTTTTCCCCAATATCAGTGACTGCATTCCCGACAGAGCCGAGAGTCCCCCAAACGTTGACATTGTTTACAACATCAAGCATTTCTTTTACTTGACTTTTGGCTTGATCACCAAGAGAGTTGGCAAATGATTTGACATCATCAGCAGAGAATTTGTTTTTTGCCTTGATTGTTTCCAAGAACTTTGTGACCTTGTCATCAAGGTTGAGATCCTTTGCTTTTGTTGTGGCAACCTCTGCGATTTTTTTAGGGGTTATGCCTTGGCTTCCTAGTACAGTATTGAGAATGAATACCAACGCCATCATGCGGGGACCAGTGACAGGGAGCACATCCCAGCTTTCTCCAAATGACTTTGACATTCCTGCATTAATCGCCTTGTTAATTGAAGGCATTGCCTGCGGCCCAAGGGATGATCCACCGCTTTTAGAGCCTACAAGGTCATTGAGCATGGATTGTGCAAGATTTTTCATGACCATCTCCCCCATTTTTTTCTCGAAGCTAGACATATTTGTAGTTCTCACAAAATAGTATATTAGTTCATCTCTTAGTCAATACACCAGTCACAATTTTTTTTCAACTACTTTTTCTTTTTCTGTATCAAGGTGATGACACCGGCACCAGCAATTAAAAGGAATATTGCAAAAATGTCAGTTGAGGATTGTCCTACCAGACCATTGAAAGATGCATCACCAAGATCATTTCCTGCATCAGGGGAGAGGTTAACGGTTGTAAATCCGACATATTTTCCAGACACTGAAAAAGTCAAGTTGAGTGATGAGGATGTCAATGGTATTGAAAGGGAATAATCATTGACTTCCAAGGAGAATATATGTGTTCCATTGGAAATTTGGAGAATATAGGGAATGAAAAGCAGATTGTTATTTCGTTTGTCTATGATTGTGATATTGACATTTGCAGTACTTGCATTGATGCCATAATCTATTTTGAATTGTACGGGGATAGGGATCAAAGTAAATGAACCTGTAGCATTGGTAACGGATGAGAACTGGGAATAACGAATTATAATGAATTCAATTGTTGCGGGCGATGGATATGGGTTTTTGAATGGCATAGCCAGTTTTGAATAGGTGAGATTTTCAGAAATCCAGACGATTGAGCCATTGACTTTAAAGATAATGGTATATTGAGCCGTTGAGTTCAATGGATCGGAAATGGAGACACTCAGGAGCTCATCCCAGTAGTTATCGGAAATTTGAGCTGAGAAACCCTGTTGAATTGGAGAAATGGAGAGAGAGAAGAAAAGCGTTGCCTCCATGACGGGCATTTGCTGTGAAATGAGAAGAGAAACGTTGAAAGTCCCTACATCCATGTTGGGAATTGAAAAATAGAGGATACCCATATCAGTGGATATTGCGGAATAATTTCCAAAGGTAGTTATTAATAAAACATGGATGTTTCTTAATGGAGTTCCATCCTGTGTTTGAAGATGCAGGGTGAAGTTAATTGGATTGGAATAAGCAACAGAAACCTCCGTTTCCTTGAGTTGGGGAGATGTAGGGCTCCAACCAAATTCATAGACAAATCCATCGTCTCCAACATAATAGGGATTGTCATTGACGTATTCAACATATAATTGGAAATTGCCTGTGAAATTAAAGGTAAAGACGATTATCCCTGTTTCAGGCAATGCAATGAACCCAGACCACCCATCCAGTGGCAACCATACATTTGCCTCATTTTGGTAATAGACAGTCCAATATACTTGACCTACACTTATTATGCCACTTTCGTCCTTGACAGTTACAGCAATGGTCTGGTTAAATGTGGGACCGTAATCAACAGTAAGGGAAGGAACAAGGGACACCTCGACGTTTTCTCTTGATACGGATACGTCATGGATTATGAGAGATGAGGGAGAAAGAGCAGAATCACCCAAAAAATCAATGGTTATGGTGTAATTTGCACCAGGAACAAGGTCAGAGAGTATATCAGAGAAAACGGCATAGCCAGAGCCATTTGTGACAGAATAATATTGATTGAGCAATTCCTCTCCAGAAAAGACAGAAAGCATGATTGTTTTGTTTGATACAGGGACATCACCTTCAGTAAGCAGGACAATAATTGTGACAGGATCAGAATATGTAATCTCAATGGGAGATGGGGAGATCAACTGTAGTGATGTCTGTTTGGATATGGTAAGGGATTTTTCAATAATGGCCATTGCATAGATGTCTTGTTTAGGAATAAGGTATCTAAGAGTATAGACCCCATATGGCAGAGATGGATTGACTGCAATCGTTGCAACCCCATTGTTGATGGTTGCATTGCCGATCGTCAACCAATTTCCATTCATGTATATTTGGAGGTAGATATCAATATTGGAAACAGGCATTCCATCATCATCAGTCACAGACACAACAATGGTGGTGCTGTTGTCTGGTTGGAGATTCAGATCGCCACCATTGATTGACAGGCTTTCCAAAATGACATTGACTTGAAATTGAATGGATGCCTGCCTGAACCACCCTTGTTCAGGGAAGACAGCCAAAAAGTCATTCATTCCCAATGAGAGGTTGAGGGGGAGACTATAGACATTTGATTGCAGAGAAAGCCATTGCTGTGCAGGCAGGAGAATTCCAATGGAATTCAACATTATTGAAACATTTGTTTCAGAAATGACACCAACAACAGAATAAAAACCATAATCCGTAAAAATTAGATAGGTACCGTTAATCACGAAAACAGTTCCCCAAAGAATTTGTTCATTATTTGATGCGAGGTAATAGAGGTTGAAATAGAAATAATTTGGTGTGTTCGAGGTGTTAAGTTTGATTTGTGGGATAACGTAATCTCCAAGCTGTACTGTCAGGGGAGTAAGGGGATCGATTACCACATTCTTGAGATTGATAAGCAACGTAGCGGATGAATTGACAAAATCGGCAGACACAATGGTTGCCCTAAACTGCATCCATGTTTCAGA
Source organism: Candidatus Heimdallarchaeota archaeon (assembly GCA_015523565.1). Classification (GTDB taxonomy): domain Archaea; phylum Asgardarchaeota; class Heimdallarchaeia; order Heimdallarchaeales; family Kariarchaeaceae; genus WAKA01. Next base: position 11,585 of record WAKA01000143.1, read on the forward strand.
AATGTATTCTTGGGGGATAACAACTGTGGATTGATTGTTGACGGTCATTTGTGTACCAATCAGTATCCATTGTCCATTGCTATAGACTTCAAAAGAAACATTTACTGGAACATTGACAGATGAATTCAGAGATGCAACCAATACAGGTTGGAAATCAGTAGAACTTGATGTAGATAAGGATAGACCCGCCGTTGCCTTGGAAATGACTAGGGGAATTGTACCATTTCCTTGAAGATAATTACCATTCAAATCCTCTATAAGGATGATAAGATACAAATCACCAGCAAAGGGTGGATTGAATTCAAAAATGGCGTAACCCTCATTTGTGGACATGGTTTGACCGATGAGGTAGTTCTTTTGCCCAAAATTATAACTGATGGTTACTTGGAGTCCCTCTAACGGGGCATTTGACACATCAACAACATGGATTATTATGAGAGAGGGCATGAAAGCGGAATAATTTCCAGTGGTCACGGTAAAGAGTATGGGGGCACGTTTTATTTCAAATATACGAGTTACGGCATCTGAAGAATAGTTTTCATGGGTGAATATGACCCTTATCGTAAAGACAGATCCAGCAGGGAGATCAATAGTGCCATTAAATGAGAAATAACCATTGGAGGTTGTTTTTCCTTCTGCCAGTAAGGTTTCTTGATTTTCGACAATATATACCTTAACAGATACATTTGAAACAGGCTTTCCGATTGAAGAGTTGACAAAGAAGGTAAAGTTGTTTGGAATACCAAACAATGGGTTTTCAGCAAAAACGTATCCAGAGAGTGCAATTTTCTTGACTGGCAAGATTATGGTTTTACTAGAATTCACATAATTTACATTGCCATTGAATTCAATGGTTATTTGTATTTCAGAACTGTTTTCAAAAATAGGCTGTGAGAAGAAATATTTCCCGTCTCCTGCTGTCGTACCGAGATAGGTATTGTTAGCAATTCTAATGATGACCATCTCGTTTGCCAATGGATTTCCATATCCATCAGTAAGGAGAACTGTGAAATTCAATTCTTTTGAATAAATTGCCTCCGCAGGCATTCCACTTACAGTGATTGATGAAGGGGTGCCTAATACGGAAATATTCCAAACCAACGATGAGGCATTGTATAATTTATCCCCAGAAAAGGAGATGGAAAGTGAATAGTTTCCAGGGGCTATTCCTGCTGGAAGCGTGGTTGATACCTGACCTGAAATGGAAGTGACTTCAGACCAAGAATATGAACCCATGGAGAATAGAATTTCCTTTTGTGGGATTGAAACATTCAATGCTGTGGACAACCTGATATCAAGTGAAGCCTGTTGTGAGAAGTTATATTCATGAGAACCTGCAACCTCAATTTTGGTAATGATTTTTGAAACTGTCAGGATGAATGGAGAAGAGGATAGGGTAAAGTTGGCATTTGGGGAAACACGCCATTCAAAAGAATATTCACCAATTGTAGGCAAGTCAATCAAGTAAAGGAAGGATGCATACCCAGAGGAATTTGTAAGAATTGGATTGGCATTCACTTTTCTCCAAAAACCTGCATAATACCATAATTCAAGAGATACAGAATCTAGTGGACGGTTTTGAAGGTTAGTTGCGGAAACCTCAAGGAGGATTTCCTCCCCTTGCATACCAGTATAATCCATTGAGACAAGATTCACATCTGCTGGAGATACAGCAATTGTGGATTGAATGAAAAGAGAGCCATAAGGGAATGAATAGATGGTGTTAGTGGCTTGGAAAAAGAGGGAGATATCAATGGATCCAGTTGTATTGAAGATAAGATCAAATGACACAACACCACCACTACTGTATCCTTTGAGGTTTGTTCCCAAGATGACCAATGTGAATGGTAGCCCATCCACTACATTTTCACCAAATGAATCAACCACTGTAAACTGTATTTGTTGTGAAAAGCTGTAATAGTAAGAAGAAGGAATAAGGGATGCCGAAATATTCAATCCTTGGATTTGCCAAAATACCTTCAGATCAGGCACAGTGAAATTCTCATGGGTTGCAGTTATTTTCAAGAAGGGGTGTTGTCCACTCAATTGCAAAGCCAAGGCAACATCTATGAATGAGTCGCTTGGATGCCAAAAGAAGGTTGCCAATCCAGAATTGTCAGTGTATGCAGAAAATAACAAGATTTCAGATGGAGACCCATTAAGTGAAGGAGTATACCATTTGACGAGTGCATTGGAAACAGGGGTTCCGTCACTTGCCTTTAAAACGACGGAGAAGTCAGAAAGATGGTTGTAATAAATAGTGATTGGATCAGAGGGAGTAAATAAATTGGGTGAGTTAAGGTACGCAGTACTTTTTTTAACATTGAATGTGATTTCATTTTGAATGGGGTTGAAACTATTATCGCCATTGAAACTGACAAGATACCGTGCTTGTCCAACACCAGGATTTGGAGTTATAAACTCAAATGAACCATTGATGGTTGTGGTTGTGTTAATAGCCACCCATGTGGGAAATGGCTCTGCTGTTGTATCATAGAAAAGCAGAGAAATTGGAAGATTTACTCCAACACCATTGGATTTTACAAGATTTCCTGCAATAATAAGGGATGAATTCATGAATTCATATGATGGAAGTGTATCAAAGATAAATGAGAGAGTTCCCTTCTTTATTGTCACATCCACAAACATATCGGGAATTTGGTAAACTGGGTCTTTGGCAGAAACATAGACTTGAGACGGATAAAAGCCGACAGATCCATTGTGAAGGTATTGAAAGGAGAAACGTCCCAATTGATCTGTTGCGGAGGTTCCCAAAAGAGGACCATTTGCTGAATGAAGTTCAAGGGGGATATCTGCTAAAGGTTGACCCCAATCGCTATTGACTTGACCCACTATTGTCACAATTGAGGAATTTTCAGGGATTCCACTACCATAATTCCCCTCTGCACTTGAAATCATGATTTTTCCAGTTGGGGGAATTACAGACAGTGATGCCAATGAAACAATTTCTGTTCCAGAGGAATGCACCACTGCCTTGATTGGATAAGTCCCTTGTTCAATATCTGCGATGAATTTATATTGTGCAATTCCACCATAATCTGTTTTATTTTGTCCAAGCTCAATCCAAAAATCATTTCTGAAAATGTAAAATGACACAATAGCTTGATAAACAGGGATTCCATTCACTTCAAAAGAACTGGTCAATGTCCCTTGCGCTTTTTGCATCACGGTAACATCGGAGAGGGAGGCATTCGAGTTAATGTCAGGGAACACTTCAATCCTTGAGAAGTTGATTGAAGGAAGGAAGAGAGATTGTACACCTGAATAATAGGCAACCATCCATTTTGTGCCTGTTGTAAGGGGTGTATATGGAACTTGAAAAGCATCCAATGAAGAGGACTGTCTTACAAAACTGTTTTTATGGATCAGTTGGAAGCTGAGATTGTAGGTTTTATTGGTGGTGAGATCTTCAAGTACAGGGGAATCTACAGTACCAAGGGGAAAGACAAACGAGTTGCTTTGGGAAGTTGAACCGATATTAAGTTCCAATGAATAGGTTTTTCCAAATTTTATAGAGTAATAGTTGTTTCCATATATGTTTCCAGATGTCTGTACAGTTCCAAAGATAAGCCAAATGGAAGATGTGGATTTAACCATTTGTCTTGCTTCAGTTCCGCCAATTTGACCAATGATCACGTTATTTCCGTTCTCAACTAGTTTCCATTCAATTTGTTGGGGAATTGTGATCTTATTGACAGGAATACGAAATCCAGAAATATTCAAGTTCTCAGATGCAGTCCATGTAATTTTCGGAGATGTCAGATTTGCAGATTGAGAGAACTGTCTTTTTCCCAATGTTTTTACGGTGGAGGCAGAAATAACGTCCACATATCCAAATGGGGAAAGATTATTGTTGGGTTCTCGTACACTTATGTTAAAAGAAGTGGCTTGGTTGACAGTAAGTTGAGTATTCCCAACCATTGTGATTTGTGTCGGAAATCCATTTGTCACTGATTCACTATTTCCATGATGAAGGGATATCAACAAAAGTGAACTGATAATTATAATTAGGACTGCGTGTATCTTTTTCATCAGACATTTGAAGAATTTTCTATTTATAAAATGGGAAAAATCAGTATTTCAGGACAAGACATTCATTGCATTGGTGAGAGTGTCTCAAAAAGGGATAGGCAAAGACAGAAATGCCAAGTAAAATGAAAGCAATAGTTTTGATGACTGGAGATTGAATGGAAAAAACAATGGAAAAGAAGAGAGCAAGGGAGATTCCCAAGATGAAACGGACGAGCATTCGAAAAGAGTTGAGTTTCTTTAATCCAAGAGAAAAGAACAGCGATACGAAGGATAAGAACCACAAACCAAAAGATGAAAAGGGAATTATGGCAGAAGAGGTGATGGCAACTGTGACCAGAAAACCAGAATATGTAACCAAGCAACCCAAACAAATTCGAAAAGATCCAATCCTAAGAGTATGTGTTTCAAGATGAGAACATGCGGGATGATGAGCAAGGAACGGATCAAGCTTTGTTAAGCCCTTGGTCTGATCATCCATAAGTTAGGATTTAATTTAAATTTAATATCTTTATCATAAAAATAAAAATTCAAGAGGGAAATTATTTGGGAAATTCTTAAGTTAGAAGGGAATGATTATATCATAAAATGTCCAAAAAGATATTATGTCAAGTGATAGAGATGTGGGCAGGATAATTCCAACATCCAAGTTTGAGGAAGCAAAATCAAAATTGGAGAAATTGGTGCATGAAAATCCAGAAGATGCATTGAACTACATGAGAAGTGATCCTGTTGCCACGATTGCCTATACAAGGATTAAATCAAATTTAGAAAAAAGTAAAGAAGAAAATGTCAAGAAATTTTTTGAGTTGCTGTATAAAGAGTCAGACAACATTTTCGATGTAGAAATAGAGGAGAAAGAGGCAGATGAAATAGCATTTATTGTTGAGCTATTAATAGAGAGATGGAGAAAAGAATTTGTTGACAATAATTTTACATCATTCTTGGATTTTATTGAGCAGATGATCAATAAGGTTGCCTCAAAAATAAATGAAAATGATGTTTCACTGGGAAACAGAATTGCAATTGAAATGTTAAATGACTTTCACAAGAGGGCAAGATCGTTGGAAAATTATCAGCGGAGGAAATTTCGGGAACATTGGGAGGCATTGAAGGATGAATTCCAGGAATTGGTTGCCCGTCTATTCAATTCCAATATAGAAGACAAAAAGATTTCTGATGAGATTCAAGCATTGCTTTTTTTGGCGACAATGTCCCCAATAGTTGCAAAAGAGTTCAGATCACAACTGGCGTTGTTATTGTTTGACAATATTTATCCCAAATTCAATGAATTGCAGGAAGAGTATAAGTACCTGATTGCCCCTTGGTTGAAAGCACTTGAGGAGAATGCCAAGACAATAAAAGAAGAAATAGAAAAGGAAAAAATGCCAGAACACAATGAGTTCAAGTCATCGTCAAGCAATAATGGAGCAGAAAACGATGAATTCTTTTCATAAATTTCAGGAAGTTAAACCAACCTTTTTGATATCTAGTTAGTATTTAAATTGAATGCTGGACGAGGGCATGCAATTACGTTTGGCAGTCATTGTGCCAAAGGGAACAGATGACACGCTTGAGCAAAAGCGATTTCGCAAATTGATTGTTAAGCAAAAAGAAAGGCTGGAAGAGATAAACAACAGAGAACCAAAAGAGATGAGTCATAATCCTTTCGATATGCGCAATGCAATAAGGGATTTTTTGGAACAGAACGGAATTAGAAGATTTGGGGTTACAAGGCACATTCCAGACAAGATGTATAGAAATTCGCATTTGCCGACAAACTTGGACAGATTGATTGTATTTGTTGTCCCAATGAAATATGAGGAAATGGTCGATGTTCCCTCTCAAAGGTCTGCGACAGAGATTTTAAGGGCGTATTGGCAGACAGGGGAGATTGTGGTCAAGTTGTCGGAATTTTTGATGGAGAATGGATACAGAGTACAGGGGCATCATCCATTAGGGGATATCAATGACTACCATCATATTCTTTTCCCACCACATGCGGTTGCGGCTGGATTGGGGGAAAAAGGGAGAACAGGTCTTTTTATTGACCACCATTATGGACCAATGGTAAGGATTGGAGCTGTATCAACAGATGCACCACTTGAATATGATGAAGAGGTTGACAAGGGGATCAATGCATTTTGCCATAGGTGCAGGTATTGTGCAAAGTTTTGTCCTCCGAAAGCAATCAGCAATGTAAAATTCACACAAATATTGGAAGAGGGAAACAGAATTGATTTCAAGATCAATGGGGAAAGATGCATCAAATATTTTGAGAAACATTTTGCTTGCGGCAAATGCCTCTTTAAGTGCGTTCTTACACAACCAAATGTTGAGGAGGTACAGAAACGGATACGAAGAATAGAGACATGGTATGACAGGTGGGTTAAAAACGGACCACCAGAAGAATGGAAAGAAGCATTTGCACAGGTTAGTTAGGGGGATTGTATTTCATCATATGCTCCTCGATTTTTTTCTCCAGCACATCATTTTCAGGAGTTTCTGTGATTACATGAGAGGCATTGGGAGCAATCCAAACATCAAGGATTTCTGAGCCAATATTTTCCCGATAGTAATCAATAGTCGTGAGGTCAATATGCTCATCCCGATCGCCCAACATGAGTAACACTGGACATTTGACAAGGGGGAGTCGTTCTTGGGCAACAGTTATGCAATCAAATAAGCCCGCTACTGCACGTAAGGGGTTTTTACGGTAGGCATAAATCCCCAATCTGTCAAGAAGCTGTGATTGACTTTTTTCCAAAGGCCAATATTTTATCAAAAAGGAAACAGGTCTTAGAAGGAAATGAACACGATACATTGGACGGGGTCGGACATATATGGGGCTTGAGAGAAGAACCATTGACTTAATGGGATAAAGGGATGCCAGAATAATTGCAAGAAGGGTTCCCATAGAATGGGCAATGATACTGACTTCTTCGCATTGCTCCTGCAATTCAAAATACTTTTCACGGGCAGACAGATACCAATCGACAGCATTTGTCGATGCAAAATGAGCAATGCTTGTGCCATGTCCCGCGAGCCTAACTCCAGAGACAATATATCCCCTTTCCAAAAACATTTCACCATATTTTCGAAAAATCTGAGGGGATGATGCAAAGCCATGAATGAAAAGAACCCCTTTTTTTGGTTGTCCTCCAGGGTGCCAGAAAAATTCTTCAGCTTCAGGATCAACAGTTGTATCATAGCTTCGGGGCCAGAATGAATGATAGATGGAAAGGAAGGGAGAAACAAGGATAATTAAAGCCTCAATCAAGATATGCCAAGATCGTTTTAAGCTCATTTTTAGTGTTTCAAGGATGGAAGGGGGATGTTCTGCCTTGATTTGGATGTATTTTATCCTGTGAGTCATTTTTGATCCCTCACGTGTGAATCCTCAAGATGAACAATTTCACGTAAAAGTTCGACAGGTTTTTTCTGCTTCCTTCCAACAAATGATATGATTGGCATTATGACAAACGCGATAATTATGATGACAATGGGATAATAACTCCAAGTAAGTCCCAAGAACTGTTTTTTCATGGAATAGGAGGAGGTAATGTTAAGATCAAGCAAAGCAAGAAACACAGCAACAAAAATGAAAAAGACAGGAACCAAAATCCAAGCATCTTCACTTCTGAATGAGAGCATGACCCCAAGCCCATATACAAGCCAAAGTCCGCCGACAGCCCAGAAACTCCATTGAAATTCGTCAAATTTGCCGCCATCAGCCCCAAGCTCAATCAATATAAGAAGAATGGAGATGAGAGTAAGATTTAGGGGGGCAACCCACCACTTAAATCTCGGCAAACCCCTTTTTACGACATGTACGGGTTTTTCATGGGAAATTTCAGTCCCACAGTTTGGGCACAAGATAATTTCCTCTATTTCAACCATAATTAAGAGGAAAAGGGTAAGTTGATATATTTTTCAGTGATTCATAAAGGAAAAACAAGAATTCAGGGGCGTCTTTTGAATTTTCTTTTAATATTACGTTTAATGCGCCTAATTTTTCGTTTGTTTATTTTTGGCATCTTTAATCTTTTCATTGTTGAAAGATTAACTCCTTTTGATTTTACTAATTGAAGGACAAGTGCACCACCAGTGACCATTGACAATCCAACCACCTCTGCACTAACAGGGAGACTATGAGTATCCTGTGCGTTCATTTGGATTGGTGTGGAAAGAGTACTGGAATTAATTGAAGATTGTGTGGGTAATGAGGAACTCAAAGGAGATGTGGTGGAAGAATAACTTGAAATTATTATCATATTTTCCAGTAAAATTGTTTGATTTGTGTTTCCTGTGTACAGTGGACTATTAACAAATAAGACAAGTGTTGATTGATTCCAGTCAAGTGGGACAA
>WAKA01000144.1 GCA_015523565.1 Candidatus Heimdallarchaeota archaeon
AATGTGAATGATGCATCTACATTAGGAGCGACAGGATCTTGTCTCCCATCCCAATACCGGAATATGGACGAAATATTATATTCATTAAATCCTACGGTTTTTATCCTAGTATTTGGTAGATATATTTTTAGATTGTCAATATAGCCATTGAAGGTATTGGAAAGTTCTTTGAATCTAAGAATATAAGATGAGCCAGGTGCAAGAGTAATATATTGGAATACAGTAATCCATCTCCCAATAGATGTGTCTAATGAAATATCTACCCAACCATTTGAAGAATAATAACCAAATTGCCAATCAGTTCCAGAGAAGGATTCAATATAATATGAGAACGAAACATAAAGTCCACCATAAGGTAAAGAACCGTCAGGAAGACGAATGACAGAATTATCTGCAATGTTATCGGTCAAGTTTATACTAAAAGAACCATCGAAAAACCTAGAGGGAGAAAATGAATAACTTTCGAATGGTTCACCAGTAGATATTTCCCATGTATTTAAGTTGTTTTCAAAATCGTATGACCTATATCGATCAAGAGCTACAATAAAAGGATTTTGTGAGTTGTCAGAATATCCAATAAGAGTATATTTTGCACCTGTGGCAATTGAAGATAAGGTCAATGAATTTCCAGACCAAGATTGAACAACAGAAGGATAAACATCAATATTAGACCAATCAGAGGGAAACGAAAATGTAAGATCAGATTCAAAAAATCCAGTTTCAAAGACAATGACATGTTGGATGAGTGTTGGGGAAAGATACGTATAATATGACCAAAAGTCAGTATCCAGTCCAGAAGAAGAAGTAACATGAATCGTTTCTCCAGGAAACCATTGTCCAATAAATTCAAAACCACCACCCGATGAAGGATTATCAATGGTATATAGATTAGAAATAGGGTCATCAGGAACAAACACATTATTTATCTCAGAATTCATAATAGGAACATATGTTAAATTATGTGTGCCAATGGTTGTATTTTTGGGGATGGACATTAAATCAGAATAGTCCCCTAAGTATATTCCATCTGACCAAACACTATAGACGAGAGAATTGTTTGTTGAGGATAAAAAGAAAGAATTACCTGAATCATAAAGGGATATTTTTGCTAGGATATAGAATCTTAAAAAGTCAAGATCAACAATAAAAGGCACACCATCTGGTTGAGCACCATCAACATGCACCCTCATTTCATCAGCAGTCCATCGTGTTTGAGTAGAGGAATCTGTCATTGACCAATCTCGATTTATGAAATATGTTGTGAAATCAGTATTAACTGGATCACTATCTGCAAAGGAAAATGAGTATCTATTTGCAGATGATTGTGACATATCTCCAAACCAGATGTTCCAAACATTTAAAGTAGTGCCATTCGTTTTTACACGCCATTCGAATCCATCATATTTTGACCAATCAATGAGCAAAGGAAAATCATATTTAATGCCTTCCCAGTCATTGTCTACTACAAAAGAAATAGTACCATCCAACACATTGAGATTGGATGCCTGACCATTTATTAACCAACCATCAACGGAATAACTCCAGCCCCAATCTTTTTCAAAATATTTTGAAGGGTTTTGGGGGGTGAAATATGAAGGACTGAAAAAGCTCCTATCAACGACTTTTAAATAATCAACCAATGCATAATCTGTGGAAGACCAAGCAGTTCTGAACCGATAGTCAATCATCCATGCCATTCTGGTAAGAGAAGTCCCTTTTGTTGGGTCTGCCGGTTGGACGGTGACATACCATGATTTTGCATTATATAATGCATTTGGAACATAATCTGTTTTATAAGCAGGCTGACCGAAAATACCGTCAATATACCCTCTATTTCGGAATTCTGCATCAGTTGTTGAATAAATTTTGGATACGAACATTACATCATTTAGGTTAAATCCAGGAGACCATGATGGATTTGAATAAAGATATGTATATTTATCAGTAGTATCTGCGGAAATTTTCAAATAACCAGATTCGGCAGAAAGAGTTGCAGTTCCAGATCGAGTTAACCCCTCCGTATCCCCTTCTGCAAAATCAATGGCATCACCCCATGTTTGATATATGAAATCCCCAAAATTGTTATCATCGGCAAATGCACCAAGAACATACTCTTTTTCAGATAATTTCGCGGAAAAGGTTGTTGAAAACATGCCATTTGCATCAGTTTTCCCAGACCATTGAAATTCAGGATCATAGAACATAGGATCACGAGTGCGATCCTGAAGGATCATATTTATGGCGATATTTGGAGCAATTGGATTATCTCTGCCATCCCAATACCGGAATTGGGATTGCGCTAAATACCGGTTATATGAAATTGTTTGCACCGAGGGATTAGCCTTGAAGATTTGGATGGAATCTAATAGTATTTTCCCGGTCCCACCAAGATCAAGAGCACCATCGTTCACATACAAAAATAGCCGTTGCCACCTATAGGGTTCAGCCGTGTAAGAAACGCCCTCCATGGAAAAGGTTTGGCTGGAACTTTGGTTGGTTGTATAGGATAGGGAAATATAGCTGCTGTAAGGTACACTATAGCTCCAAGCTGTATCAAAATATTTTGACTTGAGACCCGAATATGAAAAGTAGTTGGCAACTGCGGTTTCGTTTTCAAAGTCTATTGTTTCTGTTTGATCTATAGCAAGAATATAGTCAGTTTGGCTGTGGAATTGAATTGTGTAGGTGACTGGCACTGTGTCGCTGATGGTTACGTGTGTGCTGTTTTCGGTCACTGTTGCACTGGGAGAGATGCTAGCAAATTGCCAACCATCCGTTTTTGCAATGCTTATTGTAGTGCCGTAGTCAAAGTTTTCTATGTCCAATTGATGTACTACGGTGTTTGGGCTTGTGTATTTATATTGACTACGAATGTTTTGAGATACTGTTTGGGGAGTATAGATTACATGGTAATTCTGTAATTGTATTTTGACGGGTGAAGACGTACCAGTAAGCCAAATAGATGATGTGGATGATACATCCCATACAGATGCAACATAATCCCACACATATATGCCAAGATATACTACATTAGCAGTCGAGCCTGAGGATACATAGTAGGATTGATACGAAACATATACTGTCATCCTACCGTTTAGGAAATTATTGGGAGTTATTGGAAGAGATAGGGTTTTATGTGGTGTATATGTCCATACTGTATCATATACGCCACCTATGAGATCCACATCTATTTTACCCGTTTTAATACGAGGGTTAATTGCGTAAACTAGGGTAGCCTCATTTTCCACGGCTGAGTTAAATTTATACAATTGGTTAGAGGTTTGGCTTGTCTTGGTAGTTATATAATTTTGTGATTGATAATATAGCTCACAAGTAGAATCTAAATTACCAGTTATAATATTTGTATATGCAGGATCATTTTGCATAGCACCTACATACGAATCCATACACAGATACGGTGTTTTGATTTGGGTTTGGATGGATTCACCATCCACCCATTGATTATATGTTATTTTTGTCCCACCGTGGGACATGGTTTGTTTATCACCTATCCGATTGTATTTCATGTTATATTTTTTATTGGAATTTGAAAGTACCTGAGAATTAGTTTTTTTTGGTTTTTGGCTGTTCATTGGCGGAACACTTTCGGTCGGTTTAGGAAATTCAGAATTGGTTTCAGGTTTGGCATTCTCTGAAATAACAGAAATTTGAAAAGAGAATATCTGAAACATGAAAATGGTTATCAGTACAGTTACTAGTAGCTTTTGTTTTTGCATAAGTAATTACAAGGTTAAACATAAAACAAAGTTAGAGTGACAAATGCAATGCCCCACGGTGGGGCAAAAGTTGGGATAAGTCCAGGGCAGGGTGCACCTCTCTCTTACCTGCGAAACCGCAATCCCAAACCAGGGTTTGAACCCATGGAGGAGAGGGAGAGCCTGCCCATATCGGGGGGATCCTAAAGTTATAAGTGGGGGGAGGGAGGCAGCAACCGAAGAAAGTTGCGGTTGCCGCATGTTAGATTAGACTTCTGTCTTTTTTATTTTTTCGATGTCTTGAGAAATGTGAGATATATTCGGCATAAATAATGATGGCAATTCTGATGCAAATATAAGCCAATCTCTGGCGGGTTTTATGGCCCTTATCTGACCAAGCCTGCATTTCTTCCTTACTGCCTGAGGGGATATGTTCATAGCTTTGGCCACCACATCAACCTTGACAAAAGTATGGGTTTCGCCACCGAAATTTAGGAAACTTACGAAACCTTGACGGATCCAAGCATCAATGTAAAATTTGATGGCTTTTTTTATTTCTGAAGCTAATGGACCATCTGAAATTTCTCGGAGCCAATTGAGATCCTCTATTGGGATCCTTACACTTACACTTTGCGTATCACTCAATTCTTCTCCCTCCTGTATTTCTTTTTTCATCATTTAAAATAATTAATGGGACTAATTGGCGGTTTGCAAAATACATGTAATTCCAACTATACGTTAATTCATTGGCATCCTTGGAATTGGGGATAAAATTCATTCCATAACCTCCACTTTAGGCATCCCTTTTGGTTTGGCTTTTGGTTTGGGGAAAACACCATAGTAGGTTTTATCCGTTTTTGCAGGCCAATCAGGATGATCCATCAAAACATGTTTTCGCATATGTTTCGGATAAAGTATTCCGCAAAATTCCATACAATAATGAACCTGAGCACGGGGGACTATACCACAAGCACCATATCCAGAAATATCCAATAACATTAAATTAGATGATGAATATATATATGAAACATTAACGGTCTCACCCTCATTCCAACCAGAAGTTCCCAATGAATTTTGCGGAACTGAGTGCGTGGATTTGCCAGACCGAACCTTATTTGGTACAAATGGATTAATTTTTTTTTCATTATTTATGTTTTTTATTTGCGATCCGATTTTTTCAACAGGAGAGATCCTATATCTGCTTGTGTTTTCAAAAGAAGAGAGATGTTTTGATTTTTCAGACGTATTTTTTTCATTGAATGAATAAATAGGATCATGAGCCAACATTTGGAACATGAAGATAAAAATGATCAACAATGCAATTGGTTTATGTTTAATCATATGATTAAAAAGGGAATTATATCTAAAAATATTCCGCATATTGTGTAGGAATATTTATGGAATAATGATAAAATAAAAGAATACAAAATAATTGAAGTTTGATTTTCAAATCATTTCTTTGGAAACAGATCGACAGTAATCCGTGGGATCCAAGGAACAATTATGGTTTGTGAAAGTTTGTCACTTTCACAATTTTGGGTGCAATTGAGGTAGATATGTACGACATATCTCACCTCCCATTCATCATCAACAACCTCATTAGAGGTGGTGATAATGAATTCAATTGAGTGACCTCCATTTTTAGGACACTCATCAACATCAGGGTTGATGAGGTGAATAATACGACGTGAGGGGTCGAG
>WAKA01000145.1 GCA_015523565.1 Candidatus Heimdallarchaeota archaeon
GGCAGCTGTACATGTACTTGTTGTTGTTCTTCTGTTCTTGGTGTCCCTGAAACAGCATTATTGTTGGCTTTTGCTAGGAAGCAAAAGAGGATCGAAAATAACACTCTTGCCACCTCTGGAGAAAATCACTTATTTCCTGATGAAAACAGCATAACTAATGTAGAATTTGATGAAAAGGCGGTTGCCATGACTTATCAGTCTTTATTTTGGGGTGTCTTAATTGGGAACATAATTGTATTTTTGCTAATAAAGACCACTTTGGTGGGTGTGGAAATTTTACTCTATTTACTTTTTTCTCCTTTTATTTTTCTAGTGTCTGCTGGCATTTTTTTGTCTCGTAAATTACCTGATAAGTCACGGGTTCTAATTCATCTTATTGGTATCTTTATATTGGAAGTTATTGCCTTGATATTGTCTGGAGTTTTACAACTCTTTTTAGTCGCAACTTTTTAATTAGAGGAAATCAATAGCACAGTTCCAATGATCTCATTGACCCCATCAATTTGAAGCAATTTGCAAACACTGTCATCATAATAACTTCCAGACTGACAACTTACAAGACCCAATTCCACACATTGGAGATGGGCGTTTTGAACGGATTCACCTACTTCTATCATGCCGAACCTGTACCCTCGTTCACCATATTTTGAGGTTACTCTAGGCAAAACCAATGTGAAAATGATCATGACAGCCGCCTCATCAAATTTTTCTGAAAGACTAAGTAATTGGTCAATTGGTTTCAACTTTGTTTCAACCGTATGCAAGGAATGAGTTAAAACATTATGATGGTAAACCCCCCGTTCTAACCCTTCAACATTATAGGAAATGACATATATTTCTAAGGGATGTGTAGCTCCAGCAGAAGGTATTGTCCTATGAAAAATATCCTTACTAATTCCGTGAGCAGAAAAAAGAATTTTTCCAAGTTGTTCTACAGTTATTGAGCCTGTTATCGGATCTATTGGACTTCTCCTCTTTTTTATTAATTTCTGAAGTCTAGTCTCCTTTGCATTTTTGAATTTCATAACGAATGTTCCTGGATATATTTTGGCAGGTATCATCATTTCAGGGCTTGATTCCATCTCTCTTGTATATTCAAGTATTTTTGATTCTAGGTCATGCTGATTAAATGGTGTTAAAATTGACGCTTGATGTGCATCATCATAGTATGGGCTGTTAGTTACGCGAATGGGTGGGGATATGGGAATACCTCCTTTTCACTTGATAGTTTATTGATGGGATATGGAAAAACCTTATCTAAATTCCAAAGTCTATTGCACTTGAGATATGGTAATTGATAATGTGAATGTAATGGCATCAATTGGGGTGATACTGCACGAATTACTTCAAAACCTATTTGCTTTACGTCTTGTGTTGTCATGCGTTTTATAAAAATCTCAATTCCAATGTCATTGAGGTGGCAAAGCAATTCATTTGTTGAGCCTACCTTTTCCTTTTCATCAGGGTCTGAGGCAAATAATTTTGGTTTCCCAGGAAAAATGTAACGAACACCTTGCATAAGATCTGGACGGACTGAATATATTTTACTATGATCCTTGAATGTGTGAAGATTTTCAAGTTTGTTCCCTGGATCCCAATCTGGTTCTATTCTGATTAGATGGCGAACATATGGGACAGTATGTAATGCTTCCATTATTGCTTTATCTAATGCTTCACTTGCATTGAACCCAGAACTGCATCCGATCGCAAATATGTTTCCAATACTTGTCTTGGCTAAAATTGAACATAAATATACTGGAACCAATGTATTGTTTGTAAGATCAACAACACGCATCTTCCAATGACCTGGAACTCCATATTTTTCCTTATACTCTTGGATTATCCCATTTGGAACTGTGGGGATCGGTTGACCTGAAAGCCATGCTAAAGTAAACGCATCTCTTTCCAAGAGTTCCAGAATTGAAGCCTTGATTGCTTTTTCTGTTGTCTGATGTGCTGCAAGTCCTGTGGAAATTGATGGGAATGCAATGATCTCTTCCTCTTGACATGGAAAATATGGTAGGTATACCAAAGAGGCAGGAACCAATTTTTTCTCTCCAGTCATTAGAGATACTGCTGATGTCCAAGAAATTTTACTTGTTTCCCTTAACTTCTTATAGGCTTGTTGTTTTGTGTAAGAGACATCTGAAAATTCAGGCCATCCTAGTTCCCCTCCCGTCTCTTTTGCAGAACCAAAAATTAGATCCTGTGTAAAGGTCGCACAATATCGTTCAAATGCTTCTCCTATACAGGCCAAGAATGCAGACTTGTCTGTTCTCCCCGCTCCCCCAACATTGGGGATTTTCCCTTTGCCACAAATTATCGATGGCGTGGCTACCTTTCCTCCAAAAATTTTGATTGGAGTATCTCCAGTTTCTGGAGTGAATTTGTGCACATATTTCAAAATCCCAGTTCGATGAGAAATTATTCCCCTCTCATGAAAATAATCCCATAATTCTTCAAAAGACAAGGAACTAAATTTCATTGTTGTTCACGACCTATAGGTAGCCAATTTTCAAATTCCATTCCATATCGAGGAAAACACCTACTGCATCTTGGCGCTCTAATTATCTTGTCTTCCACAATCCCATTTCCTGTTCTATCCATTGAAAACACTGTTGAATTCATTAAACGAACAAATCTTTGCAAATTCTTGGCTCTGTATTCCACTAGGCTTTTCAACAGATTTTCTTCCAAGACTATCAATGGTTCTTCCAAGGTATCATTATTCTTGAAACGCAAATTAACATCAGTGATGCTTGAATGAGATGCTCTTCTGGTAATCCAACAATTTATGCATGCTGTTTCAAAAGGAATAACCAATGGTCCGAAACCAATCCTTGACAATTCCAACAATCCCAACGGCATCCATGGAATCTTGTTTTCATGGCTCCATTCATCTATATCTTGAAGAAGATCTAAATCCACTTCCCTAATTATTACCACATGAATTGTTTTCTGGTCTGGTTTATAAGGCAGGTTGCTATATTCAAAAAAGGCAATATTTTCAATCTCAAACTTGGTTTTTGGTTCTTTTATAACAATCTGATTTTTCAGAAGTTCATCTAGCACCTCTTTTTTAGGTAATGGATATTTTGTAGGCTCATCCAGCCAAAGTTTAATGGATTCGGTATTATCCAAATAAAACTTGATGACTTCTCCTGAATTTTTACAAAACCATATTGAATCCTTTGATACTTTGAGTATCCAAACTTCATCGTGAAGTTTATACACAATCTTTTTTATCTCTAGCTTTGTAAAATTTATTGTTTAATTAACTGATATATTGTTCCATTTACGGATGCAACAAGGATCTCATTGTCCGAAGTGACGCCAAATGTTGAAATGGTGATTTTAACTTTCATAAGCAGTCCCATATTTCCTTTTTTGTCCAATTTCCAAATTCGACCAGATAGGTAATCTCCAAATACATAGTATCCCTTCAATTCTGGAATATTGGATCCTCTATAGACATAACCTCCAATAACTGCAACACCTTGGTCACGACCATATACCGCCACAGGTTCAACAACTCCTGAGCACCCCTCAATGACTCTGCAATCATATCCCTCCATTTTCGCCCATCCATAGTTCCCTCCAGGAACAATTAGGTCAACTTCCTCATACTTGTTTTGTCCTACATCTCCCGCCCATAAATCCCCATTCACAGGATCAAAACTGAACCGCCATGGATTTCTTAATCCATAAGCCCAAATTTCCTCTTTCCATCCTTTATCGTTTCCCACAAACGGATTGTCGTTTGGAATTGCATAACCTGTGTCTGTAGGGTTTATCCTCAGAATGCTTCCAAGAAGGGTTTTAGGGTTTTGTCCATTTCCATATGGATCATCAGCAGATCCTCCATCACCTAAAGCTATGTAAAGATAGTTGTCTGGTCCAAATGCCAACTGCCCTCCATTGTGATTTTCAAAAGGCTCATCAATTTCAAGCATTACAAGTTCTGAATTTACATTTCCAGTTCCGTTGTTATTGACTTGAAATCTTGAGATGAAAACAGTGTTATCCCTCGTGTAATGAAGGTAGAAATAGCCATTTTGCTCAAATTCTGGATCAAGGGCTATCCCTAATATTCCTTCTTCACTTCCATGATGATCAATGTACCCTTCTGGGAATTCCATGAATTTTGATTTGGTGCCATTTGAAATCTTCCAAATTGTCCCTGTTCTTTCAGTTATCAAATAACCATCATCATGGGGTATTATGTTTGTGGGTGTCTGTATCCCTGTTTCAAAAATTGGATTTAACTGGAAATCTCCGATGATAATTGTATCATCTTTTGGAACCTTTGGAGTATATTCATATACAATATACCCGATCATCATTGCGAAAATTAATACAATCCCTAAGATAATGCTTCCAACCTTTTTTTTGTTCATACTGCATGATATATTTCACAAGATTATGATTAGAATGTTGGTTATGCCCTAGCCCTTAATCCTTCCATTATCTTATGCTGGATCGAACTGTCTCCTAAAAATTGAAGGGCAAAGTCTATTCTAGACAAAATTTCAGGATGTTCTGGTGTTGCGTTTTCAAGTCTATTGTTCAAAAGATCCAATGCATCCATCAAAGCCCAAAATCCAATAAAAAAGGTAATAGGGATACCATGTGGGTAAATCTCATAAAGGCGCCTTTGTGTCAGTTGCTTGAAAATGGAATCATATCCCAATAAAAACTTAATCATATCATTTAATGACCTTTCATATTGTCCTGTTTCCCTATACTCCAAATAAAATTGATGTCCAAAAAATGTGCCTGCATCTTCCATCCTGTCAAAACTGCCCATTTGCATGAATTCTGGATCAATTACCCATAATTTTTGGGGTTTTCCATTATTCAATGTAACCATTACGTTGCTTTGGTGGAAATCAGAAAATGCATTGCATCCTGAAGAGGCATGTTTAATTGTTTCAAATGCAGTGCCCATGGCATGCGATATCTCATATTCTTTTCCTGTCAGTGCTAGATTTCTTCCCAAGATCCGTGCTAAATCCCTATAAAGTTCCTCATCCACAGGTCTAATATTCCCTCCATGTATCAATGCCAATAATTTCCCTGCAAGATATGGTAGTTCCCCCTTGTTTTCAACCTCATCATAATTAATCCCTTCAACTCCTTCATAAACCATAACCACTGGATCCGTTGTTGAAAGAAAAAGCACTTTGGGGATTCCAAACTGTGGTTGCGAAAAAAACTTGTTTTCCAATTGGATTGCATTGCCTAATTCATTAAATGCACTTTCTTTTGTTGGAATGAATTTGATTGCCAGCGCCTTTTCAAACTCATCCCATTCAGTTCTGATTGTAAACATTGCAATGATTATTGTTCCTGTTGCTCCATATTTTTCCCTGAACCTAACTGAAGTCACCTCAAACTCATTTGGTGGTTGACCCTTCTCTATTGTATATTGACCAAGTAAATTATCCTTTAATGAATAGGCTAGGGAAATTAAATAGGATTGAATATCTGACATCTCTAAATACATCTGAAATTCATGCTTTATATCCATTTTATATAGAAAAAAGATTTTTCGGGATATTTCCATAATTTTCATTTTCAAAAAACATGACTGCTCTTCTGGAAATTGTTTTAAATGAGCATGTTGTAATTTTAGTAAGGAAGAGGAAACATGTCAAAAGTAGAAGTGCCTGATTTTGATCAAAGTACAACTTTGGATTCATCCATGCCACTGTTGCTGGAAAACTATCCATTAAAACCCCCATTCTCACTGGCTTCTATCCAAACAGACCCTGTCAGTAAAAGAACCTATTATCAAGTCATGGAAAGCCCCCTTACCCCTGAAGAGGAGAGGCTTTACAAATTCATTAAGGAAGTCTTAATTGAAGAATTGGATGTTGATTTCAATGTCCTTTCAAATGAAGGGAAGGCACAAGAATATCTAAAGAAAATGGTTACGGATACCCTAAAGACATACGGTCTAAAAGTCTCTCCAAGTACACAGGACAAGCTCATGTATTATATTGAGAGAGACTTGATTGGATATGGTCCCATCGATCCACTTTTTCATGACCATATGATTGAAGATATTTCTTGTGACGGGTTGGATGTCCCGATCTATGTCTGGCATCGAAAATATGAATCAATGGCTACAAATATTGTCTTTACTGATGAAAATGAACTTGATTCCTTTATAATTAAACTTGCTCAACGAGCTGGACGGCACATCTCTATTGCAAATCCGTTGCTTGATGCCTCCCTTCCCGATGGATCCCGTATTCAAATGTCATTTGGCAGGGAAGTAACACAGAAAGGATCTACATTCACAATCAGGCGGTTTAGGGCAGACCCTTGGACAATTACGGATCTGATCCTTACAAACACAATCGATTCAAAAATGGCGGCATACTATTGGTTCGTCATAGAACATCAAATGTCTCTATTAATTGCAGGTGGAACTGCCGCAGGGAAAACATCATTCCTTAACGCATTGTCCATGCTTCTCAAACCTGACTTAAAAGTTATATCAATAGAAGATACTGCTGAATTGAACATCGGTCTTGAAAACTGGATCCCATCTGTCGCAAGAGGTGGATTTGGAAACAAAAATGCAGATGGAACCCAGCGAGGAGAAATCACAATGTATGATCTTCTTAAGGCTGCGATGCGTCAAAGACCTGATTTTATCATCGTTGGTGAAATCCGTGGTGAAGAGGCTTATACACTCTTTCAGGCAATGTCTACTGGTCACGCAGGTATGGGTACCATACATGGTGATAGTGTTCAGGGTGTGATTGGAAGACTTGAATCTGCACCAATGAATGTTCCTAGAGCCATGATCAAAGCCTTGGATCTCATTCACATCCAGAAAAAAGTCAGGACACAAGGAAAATTTGCAAGACGAGCCATTGAGATTTCTGAAATCATAGACCTTGATCCAATAACCAAGCAACTTATAACAAACAAGGTTTTTGCTTGGAATGCTGCAAAAGACAATTTCACTTTCTTTGGTAGGTCTTACCTGATTGAAAAAATCAAAGGGATAACAGGCATGACAGATAGGGAGTGCTGGGATGAGATTGAAAAACGTGAAACTGTACTTAGGTGGCTGGTGAAAAAACAAATCCGCCATTTCAGGGATGTCAGTGCACAAGTGGCTGAATATTACTCAAATCCTGAAAAAGTATATGATAAAGCAAAACGTGGATTAATGGCGTAAAATTGATCGATTATAATTAATTTTCCCACATCCCTACTTTTGCAATCCGTCACTTTTAATTATCACTTTTGACAAATCTCAAATGAAAATGAGTGATCCCCAAGTTTTTATTACATTGAAGGCAATGGCCAAAATGATTCATTTCGATCAGTCTCATCCAAATAAGGAGACCGCAGGTCTGTTAATTGGCAGATACGACGAAAAAAACAATAGCTTATATGTTGAAGACATTGAGGTGGGTGACCAAAGGGGAACTGCTGTGCATGTTGAAA
Source organism: Candidatus Heimdallarchaeota archaeon (assembly GCA_015523565.1). Taxonomy (GTDB): domain Archaea; phylum Asgardarchaeota; class Heimdallarchaeia; order Heimdallarchaeales; family Kariarchaeaceae; genus WAKA01. The sequence continues at coordinate 7,471 of WAKA01000145.1, forward strand.
TCAGCGAACAGGCCCTTGTCGACATAGTGGTCAGAATGAGCCAAAGAGAGGATGGATCAACCATTGTTGGCTGGTGGCATACACATCCTGGGCTTTCCTCATTTATGTCATCAACTGATGTAGCCACCCAAAGAAACTATCAAAACCTCTTTGAAAAGGCAATTGGCATTGTCATTGATCCATTGAAATTTCAAAAGACTCATCAGATTGAAGACTTGGACTTTGGGGTTTATCGAGTTAAAAATGGGGAATATTACAGAATTCCTTATCAAGTAATTGATGCAGTTCCATTTGGGCTTTCACTTTATCTTGGAAAAGATCATGCGAAAAGCCCTGTTTCTTATAAAGTTGATAAGAAGAAACTGTCTGAAATCAAAAAACGCTTGAGTGCTTTAGAAGACAAAATCAGGGTTGAAGATCTAAATGCCATGAAGGCTTGGATTGAATTGGTGGAAACCATTGATGAAGTACCTGAAAACAGTGGCAATCCTGTCTCAAAAATCATCGAAGAGGTTTCAAAACTGGAAACTGTAGTTCGACAGCATTATGCCGCCAAAATCAATAAAGAAAATAAAGAAACTTTCTTCTCATCAGTTTTTCTTATGTTAATTGTTGTTGTTGTCTTCTTTTTGATTACTGGACTTTAATTGATATGCCTTCTTTAAACGGTCAATGATTACCTCAATGATCTTGTTTATTGTCTCATTCAAGTCGTCTTTCAACTCAATGACAGGCAATGACAAGTGCTCAGTTTCCGAAACCAGATAGTCATGTATCTTTCTTATGTCTGGAAAATCAAGTGTGACTTCATCTTCCTTTCCCTTCCCATTTATTTCTAGAAGCCTGTCCAATTGATTTCTAGGTTCAACTACCTTGATGCAAAAGAATAGGACATTTTGCCTGTCCAATATGTTTTTGGATATGAACTTGGGATCCAAATGAACCCCCCTAAAAAGAACAGTCAGGTTTTCACTCAATGATCTGTTAATCATGGATTCAATTGTTTCTGTTACATATTTGGTATGCTCTTCATATCCCAAAATAACGTTATCTTCATGCATGCTTTGAATTGGTCTAAGATGTTCATATGCCAAATGACATTCCGTATGTAATTCTGGTGCGATTTCTGGTGCAATTACCCGCTGAAGGATGGAACGAACTGTGTTTGTAGAAATAATCTGTGAAATGGAGAATTGTTCCGCCAACTTTTGGGCAATTACTGTCGTAAAGCTTCCTGGTGCTCCACATATTAAAATTACCAATGGCTCTCCAGAAAGATTCCATCTTTCGATAATGTCATACCGTTCTGCCTGTTCTTTGTCTAAATATTCCAAACTATGCTTCCTAACCAAATCAAACAACGATTTTTCATTTATCTCAACTATTTCATTTTCCAAAAGGTAATTTTCAACCTCGCGTGCAATAGAATAGGCAATCTCGTAATTGATTCCCCTTACCTTGATATGATTGGCTACAATCCCTCGGCTAAATAAATAATCATACCCATTTCCCCTAACTACAATCGCCTTGTCTTGGGGAATATTTCTTATTGCCACAGAGAATCAATGATATAAACTCTTTAAATGGATTTGTTTCTAATTAATTTTAGTGACCTCATCATCCCATCAAAATCTCAGAATTTCTGAAACCCAATCTACAATAAATGTCAAGGCGGGAAATATCATTGTATATAAGAAAAACGAGAAATCTAGGTTTTCAGTCGGGTATCTGACTCAATACCTCATGAAAACAGGTCTTTTCTATGATGAGGCATACTCCGACGCAATGTCAATAGCTAAGGAATTAATTGATTTAAACATCTCTGAAATTAAGGTCAAAGAACTTCTAGAGTATGCAGAAGATTGGTATAAAGAAAAAAACATAGAAATTGCCAGAAGACTTCAAATCCTTTCTAACGACATGAGTGACTTAAAACCATTTGTAATCCTTTTGGGTGGAGTGACTGGAATTGGCAAATCAACTATTGCAAGAATGCTTGCTGAACGATTGGAAGTTAAATCATTAATTGGAACAGACCTCATCAGAGAATCTTTACGCTCTGTTTTCAGTCCAAACCTTATGCCCACATTGCATACTTCTTCTTATACAACCTCTTCTCAGGTCAGGAAACCCACAAATATACAAATCTCGCGAACAATACTTGGGTTTGAAGAGCAAGCTAAAATTGTTATTACTGGCGCAGAGGCGGCCGCCTTGAAAACCCTTCGGCAAAATGAGATCATGATAATAGAGGGAGTTCATCTTGTTCCAGGAATGCTTAACCGTAAACTTTTCCAAAATCCTTCCATTCTCCAGATTCTTTTGGTACTTGACGACAAGGAATCCCATCTGTCTCGATTAAAAAGAAGAGAAAAAACTCAGGCTAGAGGAACCCACTATTCAAAATATTTTGAAAAAATCAGGACAATACAATCCTATCTTATTGAAAAGGCTCAGTCCTATGGAATAAAGGTCATTGATATAACAAATGATGAAAGAACCCTTGTGGATATTATCAACCATATGTGGAAATCATTGACCTAATATTCTGATGCAAATGTCCTCATCGACAAATTTCCGTATTTGATGCTTTCATGCACTGTCCTGATACCTTCATGCCCATATAGGGCGCCAATAACGAAATAAATGGGATCAAAATGCTCTGTTGTTGGTGCAGCAATTCTAAACAAAGGATGATTGGACGCTTTTAATAGTGTTTCTGGTTGATTTGTTTCCAACGTTTCCTTGACCCACCTGTCAAATTCCTCTGCCCAACTGTCTGGCTTTTTCGAACTGTTCCCTGAAACCACGTTCATCATTGCCAAGCTTAAGTTATGGGTAACTCCACCAGACCCCATTATCAAAATCCCCCTTTCCCTGAATTGCCTAAGAACCCTGCCTATCTGAAATAGCTCCTCTTCAGTTCGTGGTATCGGTATTGAAAGCTGCAGAACAGGAATGTTCTTTTCTGGAAACATGATCATTAATGGAACCCATGTCCCGTGATCTAATCCCCACCTAGCTGTCAATTGCACATTAAAATCATGTTTCTTCAATGCGAATGCAATCTCTTTTGCAAGCTTTGGCAATCCCGGAACTGAATAATCCAATTGATAAAGCTCTTCTGGAAATCCATAGAAATCATGTATTGTCTTCTGAATTTTTGAAGAAGTGATTAAAATCGGAATGCTTCGCTCCCAATGAGCACTTATTGATAGGATTGCCTTGGGCGGTTCTATGTTGTCTGCAAATTTCTTAAGATCTGCCTGGTATTTTCCTTTTTCAATCGCTTCCATAGGGGATCCGTGACTTACAAAAACTACAGGTTGTAGACTCACATACATATGTCTATTATTTACATATTAAGTATTTTTGTAATACTAGCCTCTCCTTCATTTTTGCCATTCTTCAATTAATATCTATTCTTTTGCAACAAACAATATAAAACCTTGAGAAAATATTACACTGAGGATAGCCGTGTCAACGATTA
>WAKA01000146.1 GCA_015523565.1 Candidatus Heimdallarchaeota archaeon
CAATCCGCTGCGGGTTCATACTCTTATGATTCAGGGGCAGCTATGTGGTGGTATACAATAACTGTAACTTGAAATTTAAACTGTAAAAATAAATATTCTATTTTCTTAAATTGATACCGCAATTTTCACAAAACTCTGCTTCGGGAGAATTGGCATAATTACAAGACTTACAAATTTTATTCCCAGGTTTTTCGGAAAAATCCCTGTTTGACTCAAAGATGTATCCATTGGTTTCCAAATATCTTTTCAAGCTCAAAATTAAGGTTGAGTTAAAAGAATTGGATTGAGCCATAATGTCAATTTGTGGATATTCAGACCCATGTTCAACCAATAATTGGGTATAGATGTCATTTTGCTGTAGGTTGGAAAATGAAGAAAAAGAAGGTTTTTGTACTTCTCTTAACATGAATTTCTTAATTTCTGACTTGATGATTGTTTTTGCATTTGCTCTTCCATTCCTGACATTTACCAGAAGGAATTCTTCTGGGGTTTCTACAATGACATAAGAATAATTGGCTCCAAAGCTTTTTTGCAAAATAAATCTTGTTCCTACAAAAAGGAAGGATACTATTAAAATAAATCCTAATGGAAAAATAAAGACTAGCTTTTCAATAGGACTATTATAAAGTGAAAAGTAGGTCATTTGCTTATAAATTCGATAAGATATATACGCTACAAACGAAAAAGGAACTAAAACAGATATCCACATAATCAAGGGCGCATTTATTATTCCTTTTCTTATTACTGATGGACTGAAATCCTGTTGAAAAATGATCTTGGATTTTGGATTTTGGTTAAGAATCCTATCAATTGCAGATTGATTGGAAGGACTTCGTTGAGCCATACTTTGATCAAATGGTGAAAACATCCTATTCTAAAATTTGTAATGGTATGATTTAAATTTTTTGAATTTTCCTACAACCACTGCACTATTTCCGTATGATACGCAACCATCTTTTATTTTTCAAGACCAACCAATGAATAGGCAACACGAGACCCTGGATAGGTTTTGTTAAGTTGAATTGCCAAAGCGGTCATCCGTTCCAATGTTTGGGCATGATAAATGCCTCTGACCCTTACTGGAAAAAAGCCAATATTTTCGAGTATTTGGGCTGTAGTTTGATAATATGCTTCATCTTTACTCAAAACAAATGTGGTGATTTTGCTTTGAAGTGTGGTATCTCTTATAAGATCTGCAGAAACAGTTTTGAGACAGCCTACCACATGACTTTCATCAAAAAAATTGCGGATTTGCTCCAAATTTGACTTACCTTCCTTGAAATTATTTTTTATGAATTTTCCAAATGTTAAGGGAACTGTTACATCCCAGACCAATTTGCCTTTCAGTTTTTGTTTATGGTCTTCAAGTAAAGGTATTGCTTGTGAAGGAGGAACTGCCAGCACAATTATTTGAGATTCAATGCTTGACTGAATTGAGCCACCTTCTACCTGAATTACATAGTTGTTTGCCTTATTCATTTCATCAGCAATTTTCTTTCCTTTTTCTTCAGATCTTGATCCAATTGACACATGATAACCATATGTTGCAAGCCTATGAGTCAGTGCATTTCCGAATTTTCCAGTTCCTCCGATAACGCCAATCTTTTCCATAAACTTGTTTTTTTCTTGAATCCTAAGAGTTTTCCCTTTATTCCCATAATTTAATGTCTGAAATCAAGTAAAAACAAGTTTGGAATAATAAAATTGAACTCTTGTTATTTTTTTATGATATGTTGTAGGTTTTCTTCTGCCTTTTTCTTTTTGTCTTACCAAGTAATGTGATTCACCATTTTAGTTGCAACAATTTCAAAATACCTGTCAAGATGAAATCTAGCAGGATGGTCTTTTGTTACTCCTATTTCTTCTAGGCTTTCTTTCATAAGTTGTATCCATCTGTCTCTTTCCTTGAAACCAATAGAAAAGGGCATATGTCTTTTCCTAAGCATTGGATGTCCCCTTTTTTTCTCATATTCCCTTGGACCTCCAAATCTTTGAATAAGGAAAAGCTTTTGCCATTTCTTGCCTTCTTCGAGACTTTCAGGAAATAGTGGTCGAAGCAATTCATCCTTCTCGATTTTCCCATAAAAAACATCAACCAATTGTTCTATTTTTGGAATACCACCTATCAATTCAAACAGATTGCCATCCACATTTGATTTTTAACTCGGTTACATTAGATTATTGTGATTGAGCTAGACAATCAAAGAAATTTCTTGTTTATGGTTCCTATTTTCCATCTATTTTTATCCAACTTGTTTTGAATTGAAAAGTTTCAGAACTTGGATATTTAAATTCAAAATCAACATTTGCGTTAACTGTAGGAATTTCTTCAATGGAAACTGAAAATTCAAAAGGAACAATCATTTGATTGAATGGCAGTATAGTGGCAGATCCAAATTTTTCAGTTAATTCGTCCTGATCCAAATCCAGAATGCTTCTATGTGAATTTTGTGAAGAGAAATAATGAAGGGATACTGATTTTAAGACAATAGGAATTGAATATGGATTATCAATTGCTAAATTTCCGAACAGTTTACGGGTTTGTAGATGTTCCACCTTGCTTTCAATTGCGATATTATGATATTCAATTTCAGATTTTATTGAAAGTCTAGTTGTTTCTTGCTTGGAAAAGAATACCAATTGCATTTTAGGATTTTCTGAAATTACATTGAAGTAGATTGTTTCAGAACTGGCTGGATCTATCTTATCAAATGAAACAATGTTTTTCTTGAGAGCATAATTTCCAGAAATTTCAACTTTGCAGCCTTCAAATTGGATTTGAACATCATTAATCGGGAGCTTGGAGATATTGGTCACATGCAAAATTCCCTTGTTATCAATCAATGTACAATTCCATTCCAATGGCACTTGAAGTGACATTGACGTATCATGATCAAAATTACCATCGGAATATGGGGAGAAGTTCTTTTCAGCTATAAATACATCATCAAGATAAACTTTTCCAGTAATTTTGTCATTTGTATTATTTGTAATGGTTATATGGGATGACACATTAAATTCATCTTTCTTGTTTCCAGAAATATCCACAAACGAAAAAATTTCACCTTGAAGTCTTTGTTTTTGGTGTTCAAAACTGGTGCCATAACGTTTTTTCAACGTTTTCAAGGAGTTGAATGCAATCTCCCTCAGATGAGGTTCATTTGTTTCCTGAATTGTAGTTACAAGTGTATCCCTCAAAAAAACTGGATTCAAATTACTGCTTCCTAGTTTTTTCAAAACATATTCTTTTTTATGTATATCATCCCCATCCATGACTTCTAGAATTTCTTCACGGGTCATTTCAAATTTTTCAGGTTCAGAGAAAGTTTTTCCATAAAAATAACCATTCATTACGAGAATTGAAACATAAAAAACAGGAAAATAGTAGATGAAATATGATTTAATGAAAATATCCGCAACAGATGGTGAAATAATGTTGGAAAGTATAAACCCAATTCCCAATGAGAAAGGGAAGAACACAAAAAACAGGATAAAACCAATTATTGAATAACCAATAAAGCTACCAAAAGCCGCTTGCCAACCGTCATCCATTCGGGATGACAAATAAGCCCAATAATTCTTCAGTATCTTCAATGATTCATTCGTAATTTGATCATTCTTAATTATTCAGATTGTTTATTCAGGAGATCCTTGACTGCCATTCTCAAATAAGGAAACTGGAATTCAAACCCCTCGTCAATCAACCTTTGAGGAAATACGCGTTGACCTGCAAGTATGGCATCTGCCATTTTTCCAAGAAATAATTTCAACAAGAATGATGGATAATTCAAGAAATATGGTCGATGCAACTCTTTTGCAAGAATATAGCCAAAATTATTATTGGAAACAGGATTTGGCGCACAAAGGTTGTAAACTCCCTTATGCTTTTCGTCATTTAGCAGAAAGAGAATCGCATTGATCAAGTCTTTAATATGTATCCATGAAATCCATTGATAGCCACGACCATAAGAGCCACCCAACAGCAATTTAATTGGCAATACAAAACGGGGAAAGGCGCCGTATTTTTTGTCCAATACCACACCAATTCTTCCGATTATTCTTCGTATACCCATTTCATCCAATTTCTTCGTTGATTCCTCCCATTGGACACAGACTTTGCTAAGAAAGTCCGCTTTGGTTGCAGGATTTTTCTCTGTCAGGATTGGATCAATGTGCCAACCATAATATCCTACAGCAGAGGCTTGAAAAAATGCCTTGGGTTTTATGTTTTCCTTTTCTATCGCTTCAACAAAAGCTTTTCCTGCATTAACTCTGCTTTCAACAATCCTTTCCTGTCTTTTTTTTGTCCATCTTTTTGAAATGCTTTCCCCTGCAAGATTAATTATGATAGTGTCTTTTGTAATTAGGTTCGCCCATCCATTGGAAGTGATTCCATCCCAATGGATATAATTGATATTGTTTTCCACCCTTGATTGGCTTCTTGTCAAAACATAAATCTTTGAATTTTCAGGCAGTCTTTGGATTAATCGTGATCCAATGAATCCTGTCCCTCCAGAGATCAGATATTCCACAATTAATTTTCCACAGCTTGTAATTAAAAGATTTTTTGAATTTTAAGAATGTTTGATAAATTTTGCGGGATAATAGCCAATCTTTTTGTTTATATCTTCAATTGCGACATATGGATAATTTGTTTTCTGAAAAAGAGTTCAAGAGAAGACATAAGGATTTACAAAAGAAACTTGCAATAGCTGACATTTCTTTCATCTTCAACAGACCTGACTTGTTCTATATATCTGGAATTGGATTGGATGGGGTTATCCAGTTCCATGAAAACCAATTCACAAGACTTGTTCGAAGAAATTTGGAAATCGGAAGACAAAATAGTGTAATTGACACAAAACTAATGCAATCTTATAGATGGTTCAAAGAAAGGGGAAAAGAAGTTAAAGTAGACACTATTGGTCTGGAATTGGACATTTTGTCATATAAGACTGTTGACTACATCAAGAAAGCATTTGGAAATCCAGAACTTGTTGATATTAGCAGTGTTCTCAGACAGCAGAGGTCAGTTAAATCTTCAGAGGAAATAGAGTTGATGAAAAAATCAGCAAAATTGACTGATGAAAGCTTTGAGTATGCAAAAGATTTCATTAAGGCAGGACAGACAGAAATGGAGATTTCTGCAAGGCTGGAAAAATACTTGCGAACAAATGGGCATCCAGGTTGGACACAAGTGAGGGCTTTCCAACATAATTTGGTTACAAATGCCTATGTAATGGCTGGAGAAAGCACAATCCAATTGAATTCACTGTTTGGTCCTGTTTCTGGAAAAGGCAGTACGCGCATGCATATGGCGGGACCAAGCAAAAGAAAAATCAAAGAGGGTGATGCAGTGCTGATTGATACAACGGGTGTAATTGAAGGATACATCAGTGATGTAACAAGAACCTTTTTTATGGGAAATGTAGATGAAAAAATAATTGAAACCTACAAAATTGCAGAGACAGTGCAAATTGAAACTGAATCATTGTTGAAAGCAGGAAATTTGCCTTCTGAAATTTACGCAAAGCTTTATGCAATTGTACGCGAAATGGGATATGAAGATACGTTTATGGGTCTGCATTCAGACAAGGTTGCGTTTATTGGACATGGAATAGGTCTTGAATTGGATGAATTGCCAATTATTACCCCTAAATATAATGATCCTCTTGAAGCTGGAAACACCATTGCAATGGAACCTAAACTTATGATTCCAGAATTGAATACAGGTGTTGGAATTGAGGATTCTTGGCTTGTGACAGAAACCAGGGGCAAAAAACTGTCATTGTTCGATTATTATACAAAGATTTGATAGGAAAGACCAAAAGTCTATTAAAAATAAAATCATCGATAAAATCATGTTTGACGATGAAGAAGCCCTTCAAAGATTGGCCTCCACAGGCAATCCACTTGCCTTGTTCAATTTAGGAAGAAAGAGATTACAGGAAAACAAAATGGACGAGGCAAAAGAATATTTCAGGCAAGCCGCAGAACGTGGACATTTGGGAGGAATGTTCAAATACGGAGAAACATGCTTGAAGTTGAATGATAAGGAAACAGCCAAGGAATGGCTGAAAAAAGCCGCGAATCGTGGACATAAAAAAGCAATGGAACTACTTGAAACCCTTTAGGTGAATATGGGTTGGAATTTATTGGTCTTGTCTTGACACTAATCAATGCGACAGGAAGAATTTATCTTGGTGTCGTTTTGGGCGTTTTATGGATGAAAATCCCTCAACTTGCCAAATACAGGAAAGGATTTGTCAATGTCACCATAAATTTTTTCACACCATATCTAATTCTTGCCTCAATGCTCAATTTTGACTTGAATGAGACATGGATTTATCCATTTATTGCAGGATTGCTTGTCACAGCGATTGGAATTGCCGTGCCTAAGTTCCTTGCAAAAGTTCAGGGTAAAGAACCCCCTGATCCTGCTGAAATTGCAACAGCCGCTTTTTCGAACGCTGTAAATTTTCCAATTCCCATAATCTATGCCATTGCCCCTGAAGGGTTGGGTGTCGCTGCAATTTTCATTGCCGTTTCAATAATCATGAGAAATACCGTTGGATTTTGGATTTCTGGCTATAAGATGAATTTGGATAGCCTAAAAAAAATTGCACTTTTTCCACCAATTTGGGGGGTAATTCTAGGAATTGTACTTAATTTCTATGGTGCAGAAACTGTTTTTGCCAAATTTGCAGATACATCATTTGGCAATCTACTCTTTGATATTGGAATTTTCATGACATTGATGACTGTGGGTTTCGGACTAAGCAATTTCAAGATTGGGCACAAGGACAGTCTTATGAGGGTTGGACTTACTCGATTTGTCATTTCATTTGGAATTGGATTGGTTGTTGCGATAATTCTAGGCTTACCAAAATATGTGGCAATTCCTGTAATTATTCAAATGGGAGCACCACCCGCGGTCTATAATGGGCTTTATGCTGAAAAATTCAATATGAACACTGAATTGACGAGTGATGTTATAATAGTATTGACAACAATTGCATTGATTGTACTTCCACTAGAACTGGTGGGTTTATTGATTTTGTTTCCATAGGGGTTCATAAAATGAAAAATGCATTAATTATAGGTTCAGGCGGTATTGGTTCAACTTTGGCGGAATTCCTTTCTATTGATTACCGAATTTTTTTGACTTATAGGAAAAAACAGCCTAAAATTGAATCTTATGCTTACCAAATTGACCTAACAGATAAAAGCACTTGGAAGCATTTACTGGAAGATCTCGAAACTTATGAGATTAAGTTTGATCTCGTTGTCAATTCATCGGGAATTTACCATGATGACCCATTGCTTCAAACCGATTCCAATGAATTTTTCCAAGTCTTGAATGTAAACCTGTTGGCATTCAATGATTTTTTGGCTGAAATCATTCCCTTTCTTAAGAAAAATGCAATAATCTTGTTAATGGGATCAGATGCAGGTATCAGCTTTCAACCAAACCATGCAGTTTACAGTATTTCTAAATGGGCGCAATTTTCATATGCTGAAAATTTGGCATATGAAATGGCTGATAAAAAAATAATTTATGCGGTTTTGGGTAATGTAAATACAAAGCTAACCCCGATTTCAATGCCGACAGCAGCAGAGGCAAAAACTATTGCCAAATTGCTAAAAGAATACATTTCCCATGAAGATAAGCTCAAAAACAACAAACTTAATCTTGCTTTTTTTGGAACAGGTGAAGAATTGGATTATACAGTGACAGATTTACTTGAAAAAATCGTGGAAATATCCAATAATTTTCATTCAACTGATGAGACGAAACATTCAACAAAGGAC
>WAKA01000147.1 GCA_015523565.1 Candidatus Heimdallarchaeota archaeon
CAACTTGAAGAGGTTCTTGCCCCCATTAATGAAGTTCAGAAGGCATTAGACACTCTCCAATCTCAAACTCTCAAATCATTGATTGGTCTTGGTCTATTGTTGCTGATCGTTTCATTGGGTGTTGGGCTCATGGTTGCCACTGCAATCACCTCTCCTATTCAAAAATTAATCAAGCTTGCTCAAACAGTTACCCGGAACATTACCAAGGATGACCCATTTGAGGATATCAATCTTAAAGAGCTTGAAACATCCGATGACGAACTTGGTGAACTTGCAAAAAGCTTCACCACCATGATCCGAACTTTGAAGGAAGATCAGAAAAAGAAACCAAGAGGGCTTAATTGATGTGGTCGGTTGAACACTCCAAAGAAATCTATGCAATTGGAAAAGGGGATCTCGATTTTCTTGACATTGACCCTGAAGGATACCTCTGTATATCCCATGAGGGAAAAACCATCCGTCTTTCTGAAATTGTGGCTGAATTCAAGAAAAAAGGTGGTTATGGCTCTTTTACTCTTAGAATGCCTTTCCTAATCAAAAAGCAGGTTCTCCGTTTCATTGGAGCATTTGAAAAGGCATTCCCTAACTATCATGGGACATTCTATCCCCTTTACCCCATCAAAGTCAATCAAATGAAACGAGAGGTTCTTTCTGTCATAAACTCCTCACCCTTGTATGGAATGGAGGCTGGCACAAAATCTGAATTTGTCTTACTCATGAAAATGCTCAAAAACAATAAAAAACGGGTTTTCATGTGTAATGGTACAAAGGATGCAGAATACTTGTCCCTTATTGGAAAAGGATTGGGGGATGGCTACAACATTTTCATCAGCATTGAACGTATTGCCGAATTGCTTGCTGTTATTGAGCATATTCCCAAGGACAAATTAAAATTGATCCTGAGGATAAAACCATATGTCAACTTGGACGGGCATTGGGGATCATCATCTGGTAGGGACAGTAAATTTGGACTATCTGTTTCTGAACTTGCTGATGTCCTGAAAATATGCAAGGAACATGACCTTTTGGATCAGGTTCTTGGAATTCATGCCCACCCCGGATCTCAAATGACTGGTTCTATGAGGCATTATTTTGAATTCATGGTGAATACCTTCTCCATGCTTTTGACTATGGGCTTTTCCAATCTCAAGATCATTAATTTTGGAGGGGGGCTTCCCATCAATTATTTTGGCGATTTGCCTAGTGATCTTATTGAACAATACTTTTTGCAAATGGCCGATTGCTTAAACAATTTGAATTTCCCTGTAGATATCATGGTTGAGGCTGGACGTGCTATTACCGCCCACTCTTCATTGGTTTTGGTTGAACCCATTGACTACCTCCGATTGATTCCCCAACCCAGACCCATTAGTTATTCCCCTAAATCAATTGAACAGATCAAAAGTGAATGGGCTTCCCTTTCAAAAACTAATGTCACCAAATTCTCCTTAATTCAACGGATTGAATGGGAAACCCATGTCTCTTCAGTCAAGAACTCCTTGAGAAAACACTTTTTTGCTTTGGACAACTTCCACGAATATCTTTCAGACCCCATTATCCAATCCCTGACTACTCCTGACTTTCTTGTTATCGGCAACTTCTCAGTCTTCAACTCTGCTTGTGATCATGTCTTGGTAAATCAATATTTCCCTGTAATTTCCATTTCCCATCTTAATACCCAACCCGATACTATGGCACGGCTTGTTGACATCACTTGCGATTCTGATGGTGAACTTTCAAATTACTACGTTCGGTCTCATCCTCAACCCCTCTCAACAAAAGACGGCTATCCATTGACATCCCCGCATCCTTTTGTCATCAATGGTGTTCCCATTCATCTGCCTGTTATGGGAAATTATTTTGCGGTGCTATTGCTTGGAGCGTATCAAGACATCATTGAGTTTGACCACAATCTCATTGGTGACTTGCCTGATGTCGAACTTTCTATCAAGAAAACACATTGGGAAGTTTCAATCACATCCCAAGGGGAACCTATCCAAGATATCCTCAAGGAAGTCGGCTATAGCCTGCATGATAAAAGAACACCATACCTCAATGGCTCATCATCTTAATTGTCCTTCTTAAACAGCTTCAAAGATGTTTTCAAATTTCTTGACTTCCCTATTGTCCTTCAAGTATATCCCATCAATAATTTCATTTTTTTCTTCTTCTTCGCATTTATGCATCACTACAAATACAACTGCATTTCCCTTTATGAATATTGTTAACTTGCAATTTCCTTCTGCCTCCTTAATAAGAAATGTGGGTCGGATGAACAGAAATCTTCCATAGGGTTTTTTCTTCCCTCTAATGAAGAATATCAATTCCCCTATGTCTGTCTCGAAAATTTCGTAACCCTGTCCTTCCTCCAGTTCATCAAACTCTAAAATTGCTGTTCCTGCACTTTGGTCAATCTCATAATAAACTGGCTGTTCATGAACCGAGGAATGATCCCCTATAAAATTTAAAAGCTCTGCAAGTATGACTGCGTCGTCATTGTAAATGAACTGTCCACTCAGTTATATCCCCTTGTCATTATGGTATATCCTGTTTTTGAACATATTCCTTTCCATTCTCCCTTTTTTTGCCATGTTAAAAAATGCCATAATATTCCGCTTCAACTAAGGAATTATTTCCACCCCATTTGGAATTTTAGGATAAAACAAGTCATCTGGGGAAACATGTGATTTTATTCTCTCAATTCGTTTTTTTAGTTGCCTTATCGTATGTTTCACTGTGGTACATACCTGCCTGAACCCTTCTTCTCCCCACCATTTTGTCCTATTTGTATAGAGGCATCTCCCCCCGCAAACCCAACGATCTTCACATGAAATGCAGGGATCAACCAAAGGAACCTTATTCCTGATCGATTTTGGTGTTGATGAATAAATAGACCCAACCTTTGCAAAATCAATTGAAGGGGGAATTGGACATACGGTGATTCTTCCATCCGTTGTTATGCTGAAAAAATCATCTCCCGCCCCACATCTCAATCCTACTGGCTTTCCAGTTATCAATGTGTGTGAAATTCCCAAAAATGGGACGATCCCTAAAACTTCCCCTGTCTTTTCCAAATGGGAAACCCAATACTCTACAAGTCTGGAAATCCCTGGATTATAGCTTTTTTTCATCCAGTTGGGGAAATCTTCCCACCGCACATTCATATCATCATCCCACAGCACGTCCAATTGCCAATGGATATGGTCAAACATTTGCAAGGACAGTAAATGCATCACTTCCTCATAAATGTCCGATCGTTCTGAAACTGTCATCCTTGCAATCAAGTCTCCCTCAAAACCGTGTTCCCTTGCATATCTTGCCCCCTCCAATGCCCTTCGGTATGTCCCTTTCCCTCTATAGAAATCTGTTGTTTCTTGTCTGCCGTCTATTGAAACCAAAATTGTATGAAACCTCTTGAGATATTCATCAGGTACTCGTTTCAGAAGTGTCCCATTGGTTTGAATGACAAATGCCTTTGCTGGAACTTTGTCCATTATTTCTTTTATCCGTCCCCAAGCCAGTAATGGCTCTCCGCCATAAAATGCCAGCACTGGTTCTGGGTCTTTGCTCAAGAAATCTTGAAGTGCATTTGTTGTATACTGAAGATTGATCGGCATAACTTCTGGCTCTTCTTCCTGTCCACAATATGTGCATTGCAGATTGCATCTTTGTGTGGTCACCAAATGATATTGCACAACTATCAAAAAGCAAGCAACTCTAAAAAAATTCAGTTTCCTTCCTTGACAAAGAAAACATTCTTTAGAAAATCTTTGCCAGTATGTCCTCCAGATTTGACATTACCAAGATCAAAAGACCAAAAACCCCTGTCAATATTCCGACGGTCTGATTTATGTAAAAATAACCCAATATCCCAATTATTGTCAACAATGCCCCAAAAATATTGACACTCCGCTTAACCCTGCGAATTTTCTCTTCTTGATCGGGCAACAGGTTTGGAGGCATTTCAACCGTGTCTTGGCTCATTGTTCCCCCTCCTTCTTGTTTTCAGCCTGCATGAATGATGGGCTATATCGTTCTTGTCTAGGAATGGATAACGACTTCCAGTCCTTGTCCACAAGCATTTTTGCTATGTATGTGATTTGACCTATGTGCGCTGAATAATGCAACATTTGCCGATGAATTGCATCAATGACACTTAATGGTTTTCCTCTTATTGTTATGGTTCGTTGCAGGTCTGACGGAGACAATGACTCAATTGCAGTGAACACATACTCCCATCCTTGTTCCCACAATTTCCACATCTCTTCCATCTGTGGCTGTGTATCCACAAAAAACTCTGACGGACGATTTCTGTCTTCTTTCTCACCATCCGTTGTCAGAAAATCTGTCCATCTTGATTTCATGTTACCATATAAATGCCTGACAATCATCGCAATTGAATTTGATTCCTCGCTTGGCATCCATTGGAGCTGTTCCTCTGTCTTGACTTGGGAAATTGCCCCTGTTCCTTGTTCCTTCAGCAATTTCAGTCGATTCAATGCACTGGCAATGAATTCCTCTTCAATTCCCATTATTCACAAGTTGTTTCTTTTTTTT
Source organism: Candidatus Heimdallarchaeota archaeon (assembly GCA_015523565.1). GTDB lineage: Archaea > Asgardarchaeota > Heimdallarchaeia > Heimdallarchaeales > Kariarchaeaceae > WAKA01. The sequence continues at coordinate 4,558 of WAKA01000147.1, forward strand.
TAACTTCAATGGTTGCGGAAAATAAATTCGGACTTTCTTTTATTTAAATTCTTATTCAATAATCTTATTGGATGTTTTTTCAGTAAATATTTGCCATACGTCCGTTTTTTTTAAATCATGCCTCGAAAGAAATAAAATCTCCAATATCATAATTATACCATGTTTTATGATGTCATCATAAACATATCAAATGCAATTCTCATATTTGGTACAGTCGTAATTGGTCTTTATATCTTGATCAACGGTATCAAACGACACAACTCTGGTTTAGTCTTCCTTTCCCTGTTTTATTTGATATACTCACTTTCAACAATCATCAAGGTCGTTTTTGGACTTGTCTGGGCACAGATCGCGGTTCTCCAGTCATCCGCCCCAATTTTCCTGCTTGAATTTACAAGACGGACATTCTTGCGAGAAAGAAAAGACATGAAAAACCGGATTGTCCTGTTCTACAGTGGCACAATTGTCACCTATATCCTTAGCGTTTACTTTGCTTATCTTTATGTTTTGTCAAACTTTTCCAATCGAAACCTTTATGCAATTGGATCGACTTTTGATATACTTTCCATGACAATCTCACTGCTTTTCACAGTTTATGCCTCAATGGATGCCCTGAAACTGCTTGACCCACAGGTAGTTGAACGGTATGTGATACGGAGGATACGCCTATGGCGAAACCTTAGCATTCTCTTCATTGTAACTTATGACCTTTGGTTCATTGAATTGCCTTTTCCAGAATCATACCCCATCCTTGTCGCTGTAATTGTGTTTTTAAGTTTGATTTACATGGTTCTCACTTATTTGCTCTGGGTAATGCCTGACTTTTTCAAGGAATATTTGAACCGTGATTCTGATGTGTCCCCTGCCAAAATCAGTGAAGCGGAATATCTCGAAATGAAAGAAGGACTTGATGACGAAAAACTTACTGGTGATTTTGATGAAATAAGTGTTGAGGATCTAAACTATGAAATTTTGCATGTTCTCGGAAGCTATCTTGCCAAACAGATCGGAAGACCTGATCTGGCTTGCAGAGGGCTTATCCGATTTGCCGCTAAAAAACATTCCCCAAATGTCAAAATTACACAATTCAATTTTAACAGGTGGATGCAAATCCTTGATACCCCCCTAATTGAACAGCTCCAAAGGGTGGGATTATCCATTGATGAAGCAACAACCGTCTGTGTAAACCTTCGAAACGATTTCTTGAATATGCAGTCCATTATCACCATGATTGCCCATTGATATGTGATTTGTTGTTCTCATTCTCGAATATCCGCCCAATGTAGGAATTTTTTGGTGCCGAATGAATAACAATGGGTAGCCCTATCGCCAAGCAAAAGGATGTCACAATCCCCACAAAGCTTCCTAAATCAATAATCTCATCTTGGATTATCGAATAGCTAACTTCCAAATAGACTTTTGATGGTTTGTCAAATGAATAATCGTTTGTTGCATAGATAATGCTGACCGAGGCGATTCCCTTTTTTCCATAGTCAAACACAATCCAAACCATCCCATCAGATTCTGGGTCTCGAATCTTAATGCTGACTCGAATGGTTTTCCCATCATCCAATTGGTTGACAACAATGTTGACATAACTCTCATTCCCTTGAGAGACATTCAGAAATTCATCAAACTTCCCCCTTAAGGTGTCAACATCTTTAAGCCATCCCAGATGTACTTGAAGCAATGTTGAAACTGTACTGTTGCCATAATGCAACTTGTAAAAACTTTCAGTTGATTCCAGCCATATTTTCCTCCTGATCTCCCCTGTACCTGGCTTGTCAACAAAAATAAATCCCTGCGGATCATTCATGCCCATTTTGATCATCTTGTCATGCAGGTTCTCACTGGTTTGCAAGTCTTTTTCTTTCAAAACAACCCTTTCATAATCAAATGGTGTCGAATAATTGACTTTCACTGGAGGATTGACCATGAACTGCAAGGAAATACCAAAAAAAAATGTGTAGACCATAAATAAAACCAATGCAATTTTTCCCCTTGATGGTCGTGACCTCTGTCTCTTAATCCCCCAAAAAACAAGGAATGGGAACAATAAAAGAACCATTAGTTCCCCTATGATGAAAAACAAAGCTTCTGGCATCAATTATATTTAGGATTTTTACAGTATAGGTTTTTTTGTTGTTACAGAGAATAATGCCCTCAACTCATTTTTTCACTGAATAAATAAACCCAAATGCAGATTTTCGCCAACTTCTTTTCATTCTGTTATTACTCTAAGATCTATTTTTGTTCCGATATTGTAGTGCTTTGATTCTATGGCGTATTCTATTCCTGTAGCGTTTCGGTTCTATTGCAATGCTGTTTTCAACTGCAAAAGATGATGTTCATTGTGCTCAATGCATCGTGATGCCAACTCCCTGAGCGTAACCTCCCCTATTTCTGGGTGATACCCCTTTTTCTCCTGAATGCCATGGGTTTGCAGAATCATTGCAAATTTATTGCAGAGTGATTGAAGAAATGGAATCTCTATCGTGGCAATACTGGGAACATCCGAACTGAACCCATATCCTGCAAGCCTATCCTGGTCAAATGGAACCAACGTCGGGTTGTCATTTGAAAGAACAAGCATTACCCTTGAAAGATACATCAAAGTTGCATCGGCGATATGGTGAATCACTTGTGCCACTGTCCAGCCTCCCTCTTTTATCGCTTGTGACTCTTTCCCCTTTATCTGCAGTTCTGATATCTCTTTTGCAAACTTTGTAAATCTCGATACAAGATCGTCCATATTGTAATGGTATTTCATTTCTATCTAAAACTTATTCTTATAGGATGAATTTCCATTTATTGTATTGTATAACTGTTCTCATTGTTGAAATTGTCTTTTGTCTTTACAAAAATCTTCAACTCCCTTATTTGAATATCCCTTTTGTCTGAAAGTCAAGTCCTGTATCTGAAAATAAAGTAATTGCCTCAAATTCCTGTTGCAGGGTGATGTCAACACTCTCGATACTTTATTATTTTGATCCATAATCGTTAATCTTCCCTGTATTCATAAACCAAAATATCTGTTCTTTTGAAGCCCAAATGATTGAAAAACGCTTGAAGGTCATTCCTGTCAAAACTTAGCAGGGTCCTGAAGGTTGAACATCTCGATAGCATCGCATTGATCAGCCTGTCTCCCAATATTTTTCCCATTCCTTTCTGCATATAGTCTTTTTTCAACCCAACATGTGTGATATATCCAATTGGATCCTTCTCCCCGAATTCAATGTCCCTGACAATTCCTCCCGCATATCCTATGACATCCCCCTTGAATGTCGCCACTAGGAAATAGGCATTGTCATCTTCAAGCATGCTTGAAATCTTGCTTTCTAACATGGGATTCCTTCCTGCCAGCTCTTCCTCTATATCCAAAATTGGTGGGATATCTCGTGAAGTTGCCTCCCTCACCTCAAATTCATCTACTATTGTTTGCATAGCATATTTCTCAATCTCCAATATTTTTATCCTTCGTGTCATTAATCGGATAATGCAAAAAAAGTGACCTTAAGTTGATAGTGGGCAAAATTGTACCTATATATATCAAATATTTCCTTTCCCCTAGTATCATTATGCAGTATCGGTACCACGTACCAAGGCTTTCTGAGGAATACAAGCGGAAATTCGAGGCAGACCTCAGAAAAAAGCTTTTGGAGGCACTGAAGGCAATTGAGGAAGCTACTCGCGACCCCTAATCATTCCATATGCACTCCATCTGCGGTAAACGGTAAAGCTCAAAATTTCCCTGCCTATAGGTGAGATCCTTACCATTGTCCCTATACAGCAAC
>WAKA01000148.1 GCA_015523565.1 Candidatus Heimdallarchaeota archaeon
CCCACCCCTTGTCGGCAAAGGAACCCTTGTATCCCATCCCCTTGACAGGAATCTTTCCCTTTTCAGCCTCATTCAATACAATAAGATAAGGATTGGTTGCTTCTTTTGTAATGTCTTTTGTCTGCCAATAAGAATCCGCAAACTTGTTAATCGCAGGATTTCTTTCAACGGTACAGAATTCAGGATATTCCTGTACGCATCTAAGGCATCCCGTGCAATATTCCCGTCGAGGCATAAATCCGCCGAACGGTCCACTGAACACACCATAAATGCAAGGTCTGCTTAACAATGTATCCCTATATTCTTTTTTCAGCAATTTGAAATTGTATGTGAAAACCTCCTTAAGCAGAGTCTTGAAGAGCCCGAATTTCCCCACTTTGGGATAGAAAGGATAAGGTTTGGAAATTCTTGGAGGTGCAGGGGATGTTCTTATTTTGAAACGATTATATTCACCAGTGGTTTTTTCAAGATCAATGGTTTTCTGTGCAAGAAATACAACAGATTTTTTGCTCATTTCCTTGGAAGTTTGCGTTATCAATATCATGTTTGGACGACATCTTGTTTAAAAATGATTCGAAATGAAATCGTCCACACAACACCATCCAAATTTGAACAAAATACAATATTTTTTTAAAATTAAAGATATAATCCCGCATTTTACGAATTTCATAGGAACAGATTGATTTCCGAAAATTATCAGGAATTGGTTGGAAAAAGGCAGGGAAAGCTTCAAAATAAAATATTCGAAGCTGCGCTAAAAAGACCAGATGAGAAAATATCCAGAATCGTTGAACAGTTTATCCGAGAATTTCCGCGATTTTCTTTGCTGCAATATCCATTTCATGGAAGATAAGCCCTAGTTTTGCATCCTTGCTTGTTGAAACAGTCAAGACAGCATTTGACCCGGCAGACACTGAAATGACATGACCATCCTTACCCTCTACAAATATTTTCTGAAGTAATCCCCGATTTAGGTTATTGCTGATCTTTTCGCCAAGAGACAGCATTGCGGCCGTCATTGCGGCGACAATGGCATCTTCATATTCAGGAGGCATTCGTGAGGCAATTGGTAGACCTTCAATTGAAACTATTGCAGCAGCCTCAATTTCTTTTACATTTACATCAATCTCTCGAAGGATTTCATCCAAATCTTTTGCTTTATCGTCAAATGAGAAGTCGAACATGGTCAGATCCCCAGTAATTCATTTAGAAACTGTTTCTAATGGATATTAATCATTCTTTAATAAAAACATATTGGAAAGCAATTGGTTTTTGTTCAATGATTTATGATACTATAGTTCGCATGGGAAAATCGATTATATAAAGGCGCACAATGTTGGGATTTATTAAATTTGTTCAAAAACTCCACGTATGAACATCGGATATTTTCTGGGACCGGCTGGTTCTGGAAAGTCTCATGCAACTGCTGCGCTTTATGATTGGATGAACAGGGTAGAATTGGACGTTATCACGGTCAATTTAGACCCCGCTGTGATTAGGTTGCCCTATGCACCCGCAATAGACATAAGGCAATATGTTGATTATGAGGATATTGTGGATAGGTTTGAGCTGGGACCAAATGGGGCAATCATCGCCGCCATGGACCAAGTTGCCTTGAATATTGACGAGGTGATTGAGGAACTGAAAAATTATGGGGCAGATTATGTCTTGGTTGACCTGCCGGGACAGATGGAAGCATTTGCTTTCAGGGGAAGTGGTCCCCTTATAATCTCAAGCCTGGCACAGGACAATATTGCGGCAGGGGCATTTTTGATAGACCCAATATTGTGCAACACAGCCTCAAGCTTCATTTCAATTTTGCTCTTTGGGGTTTCAATAAGTTATAGGCTTCACACAGGCATGGCATTTGTCATCTCAAAGGGGGACTTACTGAAGGAAAACCGATTGATACGCATGCAGGAATGGGTGGAAAATCCAGAATTTCTCATGGAGGACTTGAGATTGGAAAAAAACATCCTTAACGCGGACCTTTCCCAAAGGATTGCACAATTGGTCATTGAAAACGAACACCTCAGTGAATTCCCTGTAATCTCGTCAGAAACCCATCAGAACATAGACTTGGCGTTTGCAGAATTTCAGAGGATTTGGAATTCCGAAGACATGTTTAGTTAATGAAAAAATCCTTGTATTTAATCGATGAGTATTTTATAGGAGAAAAACACTAGGGGAATCAGTGAAAGAGAGGTTCTCGCCCTATAACCTTATTTACGCAATCTACAAGCGGAATCTGAAAAGGAAAGTCAAGGCAGGAACTATCCCAAAACATGTAGGGCTTATTCTGGACGGCAATAGAAGAGGGGCAACCACTTTGGGGATTTCCAAGGAACGCGGATACAAGATGGGGGCACAAAAACTTGAGGAGGTCCTGAATTGGGCCTGGGATTTGGGAATCAAAGCAATTTCCGTCTGGATATTCTCTACAGAAAACTTCCAAAGGTCAGATGATGAGAAGTCGGTCATTTTTAAACTTGCCAAGGAAAACGCCATCAAGATAAGGAATGATGAAAGGGTACATGAAAAGAAAATACAGGTGCGGTTTTCAGGAGAAATATCAATGCTTCCCGAAAGCCTCCAAGAGGAATTTCGGAAGACGGAAGAGGCGACAAAAGATTACAACGACTACATATTGAACATTTGTGTCGCATACGGCGGCAGAAAAGAGATTGTGCATGCCGTAAAGAAAATTGCCAAACATGTCAAGGATGGGAAACTCGATATTGATTCCATCAATGAGGAAATGATTGCCATGTATCTCTATACCACAGGCCTTCCCGACCCTGACCTGATAATAAGAACCTCTGGGGAGATACGGCTTTCAGGCTTCCTTCTCTGGCAGGGAGTCTATTCGGAACTTTATTTCACAGATGTCTACTGGCCATTGTTCCGTGAAATTGACTTTTTGCGGGCAATTAGGTCATACCAGTTGAGACAAAGAAGATTTGGAAAATAAAGGGAAAACACTATTTGGTACGACCAATACGGAATTTGAGGATGGATTGCCTTTTATATGTCTCAAGAATGTAGTCATGGCTTTCTGGAAGCTCACGCTTCTTCAACAGGGAGTTGCGAACCAATGGCTCTGAAACATACACCACCATTCGATCAAGATATGGAAGTTGGGAAAAAAGATCAGGAACCAAGTCTTCATTGGGTACAACCAGTTTCATGCCAATAATATGCCCAAATGAATCACCAGGTTGCAGAACAGTCAATGAGATGACATCATCAATGACAGAATACCGGTCAACACCCACGTGATCAACCAATGCGGGTTTCGAAAGATAGAGATTAACGCCAGACAATCTTAGCTCGATTGCCAATTCCTCAAGCACATTCAGCTCAGATGGAGAAATCAATCGATCCAGGGAAACATTTGAAGCCCGGCGCAAACGTCTCAGACGTTTATAATACATCTACTTAGATTCTGTGGAAAACAGTATAAATACGTTCACTAAAAAAAAGAACCTAGTGACAAGTTTCTTGATTTTCAAAAAATAAGCAAGATCATGGAAGGAACCAGCCCCACGCCAAACGAGCACCAAAGGTGGTGAAGAACATGGAAAAGAGGTACCGAGACAATCTGATTTCCCAAGCAAAAGAAGCCTCCCAAACCTTGCCTTCGAAAAGGTCGTTTTCCTTAAGTGGAGGGATAAAACGGAAATGCCTGCTCTATATGATCTCCCCCCATCGAGAAGAAGACATTCAGATCACGGGAAAAATCCCATTGAATAAACCAGTGAAAGACAATTTATTCAGATCAGGATTGTATACCGATGAAGCCATTAAAGGACTAAAATCGATCCCGATCGAACAAATCATATGACTCCCCAAAAAGATACTATGAAGCCTTCCCTCTATGGCTTGAAGCAAGATTGAGAAGAATACTCCATACATTGACTCTCAATCAAAATCCCCTGATACATAATTTTGAAGCTTGGAAAAAATAATATTCAGCTCAGGAAAACTGACCGATGTAATTAGTACAAGAAGAATTTGGGAACTCGCCAAAAAATACCTCGCAATAGGTTCAAGATTACAGATGACCAAATTCGGCAAACAAATCATCTCCAAGCCATACAAACCGTTCAGATATCTGACAATGCCAACCCCCATTTTCCTTGATCACAAGATATTCCAAAATGGCAACTTCATCAAAATGCTCAAAAAAATATTCCCAAATAAACCAATCCCCAAAAATCTTGAAAAAATACCCTCCAGAAAAAAATCTATCTTGATATCCTTGAAACCGCACATCAATCGCGCAACAAACCCTTCCCAAAAAAGACATAGATAATTTCTTCAACTCTGTGAAAAACGTGGCTGAATTCCTAAATAATATTGTTATCAAAATCACAAAAAGGATTTGATTCAAATATAGATTTATAAATACCGTAGGAAACAGGAACTAGATGATCCGGGAGGGATTCGAACCCACGATCACGTGCAATTTGGATGTTATCCAATTTGACCATCCCCAAGCACGCATGTTACCAAGCTACACTACCGGATCTACTATTTGTTGTGGAATTTTCCACATTTGATAATTAGATAATTTTCTTTTAATGTTTTTTCATGGTTACGTGTTAGATTTTTTGATTCTTTTTAATTCTTTATTTCAGTGGGTTTCTGTTAAAATATTGATGGATTGTTTTGGTTTTCTTTTTTTCCTTTATGAATTTTTTTGGATACTTTGGATGTTTGGATTGTTAATTGAATTTTAGATAACGTTTTTGTCAGAGTTAGAGCAGCAACAGATGGTTTTATGGGGTTTCCGTCATGTGATTTTCGATAATTCATATTTTCTTGTTTTCTATCATCAGATTGAGGATCACATTTGGCATTGTTAAATTTTCATCAAAGGGTTATGAGGAGAGAGATGGATTGATTTATCGGGAGAGAGATGGATTGATAATTCATATCCTTGCAAACAGGATTTTGAGTTTTCCGATTTCAGTTTTGAAATTTTGGATAATATTGAAGAAATGGTTGTTTTTGTGTGGCAAATTCATTTTAAGAATTGCATTGATGTCGGCTTCAAATGTTTTTCTGTAATCAAGGACAGGTTCAGGTTTATTATCAACAATTATATTTATATCGAATCGTTGTATGATTTTCCGATACTGTTTTTTGTTTTCTGCAAACAGTTTTGGATCAAGGAAAATTGGGGTCAGGTAAGCCCCAGATCGGAATGGTCTGTCACCGAGCGTTCTTTTTATTAGGACCTTTTCTGCATTTTCGTCATAAGCCAAAGTGTGACCTGGGACAAGATATCGTTTAGCAATTTCGAGGATATGTTTTTTACCAAAAATGGTTTCGAAAGTCACATCAGTATTTCCTAGTTTTAGTTTGCACCATTTATCCAAATTCTGTTCGAACAGGTCTTTATCCAACGTCAATCGGTTCAAAATTCTGCGGAGCTGTGCTTCGATCCAATAATGGATTTTTTGGTAATAATGTTCTTTATTTTTAAATATCAAGAGATTTTCCCGTCCCGTTTTTGTTCCAAGATGTTTTGTTCCTAAAAATTCAGGGTCTATAGTGTCTGGATTTTGTGGAAAATGTCCAGGGAGCATTCTTAGGTCGAGAATTGTAAACACATTTCCTACAGGTTCGTTATTTGTTTTTGGATCAAACCATACGAAAACATTTTTCAAGTGGAGACAATTCATTTTAAATTTAATCTTTACCAAGTTATCGGTAATTCCAGAGGCTACTTGTTTAAGTTCTTCAATCATAGACAATTCGAAAGGTTTTCCATGTTTTTTAGTGAAATCCATGATTGTTTCTTGGTGGAAATAATTCATGAGTTCGTTGAAATATGTTGCAAGAAAGCTTATTAGTCTGCCATTTTTCATCAAATGTTTAAGAAAACTTTCAGCCCGTTCGATGTTAAGTTTTTTGTTCACCATCAGTGAATAATCATTCAATGTTCCTGTGGGGGGTCTGAAATGCAAATAGGTAAGTTTTTGTTTTTCATGGAAAGCTTCCACTATTTCAATCAACGGGACGGGGGGTTCTACAGCAGAGTATATTTCGGCGGTCAATCCTCCCAAAGGGCTGGGCAAATGACTATTGGAAAATGATCGATGTCCAATTGGCAATTTTCCAAACCATAGCAAGACAATATCGGTTTCCTCTTCAGCGATAGCTTTTTTGTTAATTCTCCATCCTTTCAAGTAATTGGATATTTTCTCTTCAGGAATCAGGAATTTAAGAAGGGATGATGGAGATTGTATGTATTTGACAGGGGCGTGGTGGTTTTCATAATGTATTCCAGCGGTCACACGAGTTGTGGTGACATAATTGTCGACTTCCACGTAGACCATGGTTTCTCCGTTTTGATTTGGTTTTGTTAAAATTATTGGATTTTTACTTTTTGTGTTGACCCTTTCGATTATTTTCATAAACAGATGTGGATCAATACCTCTCGTATTCCACTTCAGACCAAATTCAGAAACATCAAAAGAGCGATAATGATTGAAGGTTATTGGAAAATCCCCTCTCAATTTACCCAACAGATTTTCAACTTCCGAAGCAGTGGTTCCTGCATATGAGAGAATGTTTACTTCAGGCATCCATCTGCCCAAGATGAAATTCGATTGGTGTCCTTGGTTCACAGTTGAAAAGACCAGATTGTACACTTGCTCCTGAAATCTTCTGAATTGATCCAGATCGTCTGTTTGAAGAGGAGCTCTTGAAAAAAGAGAAATGTCGTCAATTTCAATGGAAAACATGTCGAGATCATCGAAGTACCTGACAATGCCGTTCCGATCGATGAATTTTGTGATACCAAAGCGATGAACTATTCCTTTTGGAGTATTGATTGTTTGTGGTGCAAAGAAGGTGTCTTTGTCAATGATACCGATATAAAGGGTCCCGTTTGCATCCCTCAAAGGGATTTGTATAATGTCCGATAGGTTTGATATGATGTCCCCGACAGAGGTGGAAACTAAGTTGTCTTGTTTTTTTATGATTAAGAGGTTATTTTCCATTGCATCTTTTATAGTATTGATTGAGCTAAACCCGATGCCAAGGTCTTTTGGTTCAGGCCACCTCCCACTTCTCATGAATTCAATCATCTGATGTTGTGCAATGGAATTCTCCATCTTCTGGACGTATCCTTTGATTATGCAGTGAACAATCTGTTTCTGGTTCTCTGAAAGTTGTGAGAATTTCAGCTCACCGAAGCTCCTTTTTGCGATTGCCAACTTGAATTCATTTGTTGCAAGAGAAACTGCATTGGAAGAGCGTAACCCTTCTGAATCGACATAAAACAATTGGTCAATTCCCAGTGCACAGGTCAATTTTATCCAATCCCGTTTCAAGCGGTCGATTCGATCGAATCCGACACCACCAATAAACAAGCGTTTATCCTCTATTGACCTAATCAAAGCAGGGTAGTCTTCAATCTTTCCAAGCACTAGTTTGGTATTTTCATTTCCTTTCAGTGTAATCCTGTTTGCATCGGTTATGAATGTTCTTCGATCCAAATTATCTGAAAGGTTTATTTTATACTCTTCAATGGTGTTCATAAAAGTCTTATCCTGTATTTGCTCAATCAGGAAGTTGGTGGTTCTTGTCAGGTCATCGGTTCCTTCAATTGGAGTGCTTGGGATAATCAATGTCAGCCTGTCTGTACCAGATGACACCCCATTTGCATCTAGGGTATGGCGTTTGATGTGATCAATTGCATTTTTCAGGGCTTCATCAACGAGATCGACTGAAGTGCATGAAACAGGGATGTTCCTTTCCTTTATCTTATTGATGACTTGCTTTTTCTTTGCATCCGAGAGTTTGAACACTGTACCATTCAACACATTGTCTTCATTGGTGGAGCTGTTGAGGATCAGGCTTGCAGGGAAGATATCATTGTCCAACAGCCTGTTTACGAGGAAATAATAACTCAATTCTTTTTCAAGCATGTGAAGAATGAATTTTTCAGCCCTTTCGCCTTGATTGAAGAAAATTTCGGATCCTTTGATGAAGTTGGCGTTCGGATCCTTGATTACGTCAGTAATGGAATTGTATTTTGAGATCTCCCCAACATTCTTATTTGACTTGATAAACTCATAGTATTCGCCAAGAAGGTTTTTGTCCTTTGTTTCAAAATAGGTTTGCACCTTTTTGTCCTTTATGAACTGCGACTTTGTCTTGGTATGGTGGAAATAGTACATGAGATTGACCTTTCGCAAGAAGATCTCGTTCAGTGAGATTTCCTTGATGGAATTAAGGTAATTCATGTCATAAAGCTTGGTCAGGTTGTTCTTCAACTCTTCATTCATTGGGATAGGTTCTGAAAGTTTGTGGGAAGCACAGCTCATGCATGAAAAGTGGAAGACCGGATACTGGTTACTGTCCGTCAAATTGAACTCACCAAGTGTAGGCCGGATGCTGAATGGCTTGCAAACCTATTGTTTTCAACAAATTGCACATCAACATACCTCTTCTCCTTGTTCTTGAAGAATACGCCGTATCCGTTAGGTTCTGCGGTAACTGTATGTTCCCTCCACGGATTTCTTGACACACAGGCGAACAAACTTGACGATTGTCTTGTTTTCAGTCGCTGAAACCTAGCGGGTTCAGACAGCTTGGCGAGACCATTTCGCCGTTAATCGGAACCTATCCTTTGTGACTATTTCCCATGATGGTTCTGAAGTGTCTATGATCCTTTCAGGTTTCACAACTATAAGTCTTGGTAAACCGAAATGGAACGGATTCCTATCTCAACATAATTTGAATACAAAAAACGACCCATTTGTTCATCCATTCAGGGATGGTGACTAATTCACAAGTCCAAATGGGTTCTAGATTTTATGGAAACATTTAGGAATTCAGCCACGTTTTTCACAGAGTTGAAGAAATTATCTATGTCTTTTTTGGGAAGGGTTTGTTGCGCGATTGATGTGCGGTTTCAAGGATATCGAGATAGATTTTTTTCTGGAGGAGTATTTTTTCGGGGTTTTTGGGAATTGGGTAATTTGGGAAGATTTTTTTGAACATCTTGATGAAGTTTCCATTTTGGAATATTTGTTCATAGATAATTGGGGTTAGCATTGTAAGATACCTGAATGGTACTTGGATTGGAGACGATTTGTTTGCCGAATTTTATCTTCAGGTTTGTTGGCAAGGAGGTGGCATAATTAGTGGGCATTTGACTTGGTTTCACTGATGAAGGTCAGCCAAGCGCAGTCCGCAGGATCTTTGGGGTTCATCCCCACTGCAGGCTTGCTCTCTGGACTCATCAAAGTGTTCCTTGGGAAGAAGTTCCAACGGCAACGCCAAGCTTATAATTCTTGGAAGGGAATAATAAAAAATATTGTGTATTTAGGAATAGTGTGAATACAATAGATTTCGTTTAGTCATTGCGATGCGCATTTTCCCATTTGTCGATGGGGGTGAACAGGATGCATGGCATTGGGGTATGTTTTTTGGTCAGGACGGCGGGGAGTGACATGACCTCACAGCCAGTATACCTTTTGTAGCTGGATATCAGCAGGGTAATTCCGACATAGGTTGTTGATCCCACAAAAAGTTCGAGGTTCTGCAAGAAATATCCCAAAGCCATGAAAGCACCGACAATGCCATTTGCGAGGGTTGCCGCGGCATATTTGTTGGGCTGGATTTTTTTGGACTCAATCAGTTTGTGGAGGACAAGATATATGAGGGTGATGAGGATGAAAACGGAGAGGGAGAGGATGAGGGACATCAACAGGTTCGGTTTGTTGCTCACAATGAATACCCTGATGGCAAGTGCAAGGAAGAGAATGCCAAGGATGGTTCTTGTGGTCATTCCGATTGGTCCTGTCTTGGAGGGTTGGATGTTTTCTGTTTCACTTGTGTCTGTAAGTTCTGCCATACCCGCGCAAGAAGTTTTTCATTTTTTTTTCTTTCGATCCGCGAGACATGGGGGATTTCTTTTCACTATGTTATTCTGGAAGGGTGTATAACTGTCTTTCTGTGTACTCAGGATGTTCTTATTTTCTGATTTTTGTTCAAAAAGATTAAGTGCAAGGTAAACAAAGTTGATTAGAGGCGTTAAGATTGTCAGAGTACCTGAACGTATTGATGGGGTTGGTCAATCGCAAACCCCGTATTGGCATAGTCATCGATCTTAACGTATTGGATGTTGGTCGTGAAACCCGTCTGGACGTTTTGGGTGCATTGCGAGACAGGTTCAATGAGTTGGGGCAGGTACGGCAGGCCTTGGTCATATCTCCGCGGCAGTTGAAACGTGATGAGCTGGAAGAGGTTCAGAGGGCGGGGTTCTCATTGAAAGTTGTGCCCAAGGCGCATTCGGAATTGAGTTTTTTGCTGGAGACATATGATTTGGCATTGAACGGGCAGATAAACGTGATTGTGATCGGCTCAGCAGATGAGCAACTGACACCGTTGTTTTTGGCATGCAGGAACATACTGAATGAAACGATTGGGTTTTTTTTGGGAAAGGTGGGGGAGAAAGTCTTGCGTTCATTCAATGCGGTTGTGACACCAGAGACATTGGAGACATTTACTTTGTTTGAGGCAAGTGAGCCTGAATATGAGGCGGTGCGCAATTTTGTGGTTCAAAGCATCCAGACGGAGAACGGCAAGGAAACCCAAGAGATGGAGCCTGAAAATGTTGAGGCAGATTTGTTCGGTCCCATATCAGAGAATTTGGAAGATTAGAATTTTGGGGACCAAGGGGCGGGAAGATCAGGGATTGGAAGAGGACAGGATTTCAAAAGATTTCAGCCAATAGAGATCCATGCCGCGCTGATTCGCTGAGATTTGATTTCATAGTAACATGTGAAGTTTCCTTCTTGGCTCGTTATTTTTTGTAAAATGAGATTTTTAAGTGCAATTGTTGACTTTATTGAAAGATTGGTCAGTTTTGGGATGGTATCTCTGAGTTGTTTTCTGGTTTGATCCTGACCTTGGAAAAGCATTTTATTTGATGTAAGATCATAGACGATTATTTTTGGGTGGACAAATTCCATTGCACGGTCAATTTCTTTTTTGATGAGGCATGAAATGAATTTTTCAACAAGTTCAATGGGGTGGAAAGGGGAGATGAGAAATTCAGGGGAAAAGACATTGCCTTTGGAGATGACCAATTCAATTGATGTGGTTGCAGTTATATCGTTGAGTGGATTTCTTCTAAGGAGAACCAAGTCTGCAAATGCCCCTTTTTTGATTTCACCTATCAATTTGTTTCCGAAAACTTTTGCTGCGTTGTAAGTTGTTGCCTGCAAGACGTCTTCCGGACTCATGCCTGCAATGTTCATGATTCTCATTTCCTCATGGATTGAAACACCATGCAATGTGCCGATATTGCCTGCGTCAGTTCCTGTTGCAATGGTTATACCATTTTCATGCAATTTTTTGAGATTGTGCATTGCATTTGAGACAAGGGGTGAAAAGTCGTCATTTTCTTTGTTTTCATCTAGAGGAAGTGCTTGGATTGAGAACAGGTCAAACCATGAAGAGATTGCACGAGGGCATCCCCATTTTTCTTCAAACATAGAGGTGTTTTTTGTACCTGCAAATACGTCACGATAGCCCTGTCTTACTTGAAGTGTTGGAATACAGATGGCATTTTTTGCCAAGTCAATGAATTCTTGGTCTATATGTTGGTCAAAGACCCCGTGAACCAAGATGTCTGCCCCTTGTTTAAGGGCTTCTTTTGCAGTTTTTAGCTCTGTGGCATGCACTGCGGCACGATACCCAAGTGCATGGCTTTCATTTATTGCCGCGGCAATGATCTTACAATCATTTTCGAAGTGCTGGGGACGATAGATAAACCATATTTTAATGAAGACAGGGTTATGTTCAGCACATTTTCTTACAAGTTCCTTTGCATGCTCTTCAGATTGTGCTTGGATTATGGGGGGGTCACCAAGATCCAATTTTTCTCTTGAGACAGTTGAGACCAGCGGACCTGTAACTTGGACATGTGGGGAATGGGAATTTCCTGCAAGTTCCCTGACTTCAAAATTCCAGAATGGCCCACCGCAATCGACAACGGCAGTGACACCAGACACAAGATATCTCTTGAAGGTATCTGGGAGGCTTTTTTTGATGTTATTGATTTCTTCAGAATAGGGGACATGGTTTGTCAAGTCGAGTATGTCAGGTCTTGTATAGAGACCAGAGCTTTGGAAGAAGTGAATATGTGCATCGATGAGACCGGGGATTGCAAACAGGTTGGAACAGTCAATAGTTATATCATTCTCTTCAGGCTCAGGTTCAATATTGTAATATATCTCTTTGATTAGTTCACCTTCAATTTTGATGGCTGAGGAATGGCACATTTTTTTCTGTTTGGAATCAAAGAAGGTGACATTGGTCAGAATGACCATACATCAAGAGAATTTTAGGAGTAGATAAGTTTATCATATGCAAAAAATAGAGATGTGAAACAATGTTCAATTCAATTGAGCTTTTTGTGATACTTTTGATCAGGTTCCTGTTGGCTCAATGTCGCTTGGGCGGCGGCGAGACGTGCAACAGGGACACGATATGGGGAGCATGAAACGTAATCAAGACCGATCTTGTAGCAGAAGTGGATGGATGCGGGATCACCGCCCTGTTCACCGCAAATTCCAACCTTTAGGTATTTTCCTGCCTTTGCGGCACTTTCCCTGCCCATTGCAACACACATGTCCATGAGTTTTCCGACACCATTGGTATCGATTGTCTGGAATGGGTCATTGGGGATTATTCCTTCTTCGATATAGAAAGGCAGGAATTTTCCGACATCGTCTCTTGAAAAGCCAAGGGTCATTTGATGTAAATCGTTGGTTCCGAAAGAGAAGAAATCGGCACCGAGTTCACCATCTGCGATTTCGTCTGCTGTAAGGGCGGCTCTGGGAATTTCGATCATGGTTCCGACCTTATAGTCTATTCTTTCTCCTTTTTCTTCGAACACTTTTTCAGCAGTTTCGTCGACAATTTGCCTAGAAAGGGTGAATTCCTCCTTAAAGCCCACAAGAGGAATCATGATTTCAGGATGGACTTCAATTCCTTCTTTTTTGACGTCAAGGGCGGCTTCAATGATGGCACGTGTTTGCATTTCCATGATTTCAGGGAAAAGAAGCCCCAGTCTGCATCCTCTAAGACCGAGCATAGGGTTTGCCTCTTGGTAGTAAAGGACTTTTCTCAAGATTTTGATATTATGTGCAGTCTGTTCGGGATTTAGGATTTGTTGCCAGATTTTTTCCCTGATTTCCAGTTCTTTTGGCAAGAATTCGTGAAGTGGAGGGTCAAGGAGCCTGATTGTGACGGGCAATCCGTGAAGCACCCTGAACAGTTTTGTAAAGTCGTTTCTTTGCAGGTCAATCATTTGATTCAGGGCATTGAGTCTTTCCTCTTTTGTTTCTGCCAATATCATTTCCTGAACAAGAGGCAGGGCGTCAAAAAACTGGTGTTCGGTTCTTGCAAGTCCAATGCCTTGTGCCTTGAATTCGACTGCAATTTTTGCGTCTTTTTCCTTGTCCGCATTGGTTCGAACCTTGATTTTTGCGAATTCGTCAGCCCAATCAAGAACAGTGAGGATATCATCAGGAAGTTTTGTAGGAGTGAATATTGGCAGGTATTCTTTGAATATTTCTGCTTTATCAAAAACCTCCATGGAGATTATGTCTCCTTCATTGAGGACAAAGCCGTTTTTTGTTCTAAGTTTTTTGCCGAGAAGGTCCATTCCAGAATTGCTTGCCCCAACAATGACCCTTTTGCCGATTTGCCGGCCGACAAGTGCCGCGTGGGAGGTCAATCCCCCAGTCATGGTAATAATGCCTGCCGAAGCGACCATTCCATGGAAATCTTCAGGAGAAGTCTCTTTCTTTATTAGGATGAGGCTTGGCACTTTTTTCCCGTTTTCCAGTCTCCATTTGGTGATTTTGAAGGGGGGATCAATTTCACCCTTCACAACTGCTTCAGCAAAATCGGAATCAAAAACTACATGACCTGCGGCAGCACCGGGTCCAGCGGGCAATCCAGAGCCAATAACAGTGGCTTTTTTGACGGGGGCGTTTTTTACAACTTCACTTAATGGTTTCTTATGAATCTGCTCGTCAAAATCAGGGATATCATAATAGAGATGTTTCTTGGGATCCTCCCAAACCACACTTGGGAACATGCTTGACTCAATATCACGGGGAGTTACCCGCATGACTGCTTCTTCCCTTGCAATCATCTGCTCTTTGACAAGATCAACTGCGATTTTGGCGGCGGCGGTTCCAGTGCGTTTTCCAGCACGGGTCTGCAATATGTATAGCTTGCCGCTTTCAACAGTAAATTCAATGTCCTGCATGTCCCTGTAATGTTTTTCCAATTTTTTGGCAAATTCTTTCAGTTGGTGATAGATTTCAGGCATTGTGTTTTCCAATTCGGAGATTGGCATTGGTGTTCTGATTCCTGCCACCACATCTTCACCTTGTGCCTGCATAAGGAATTCACCATAGATTTCATCGACACCCGTGGCAGGATTTCGGGTAAAGAGGACACCAGTGCCTGATTTTTCATCCAGATTTCCGAAAACCATGGTTTGAACATTAACAGCAGTGCCGAGATCATCTGGAATACCTTCGAATTTTCTGTAGTTTCGGGCTCGTTTATTGTTCCAAGATTTGAAAACAGCGTGGATTGCCATTTCAAGTTGCTTATATGGATCGTTTGGGAAGGGTTCGCCGTACTCTTTTTGGAAATGATCCAGAAATTGACTGATGATACGATCCAATGATTCTTCAGACAATTGGTAATCATATTCCACATTTGCCCTTTTCTTTTCGTTTTCCAATATTTCATTGAACGGTTCCGTTGGAATGTCACAGACAACGTCTGCGAACATGAAGATGAGTCTGCGGAAGCTGTCTTTGACAAAACGGGGGTTGCCCAGTTTTTTGGAAAAACGAGGGACAATCTCCTGTGTAAGTCCAACGTTAAGAACGGTATCCATCATTCCAGGCATACTTATTTTGGCGCCAGACCGTACAGAAAACAGGAGTGGCAAATCCAAGTCACCAAATTTTCTTCCCATTTTTTCTTCCACTTTCTTGACGCCTTCCAATACTTCATCCCACAGTCCTTCAGGGAATTTGTTCCCGTTTTCCAAGTATTCAACACAGACCTTTGTTGGGATTGTAAAACCAGGAGGAACCGGCAATCCAAGTTTGGTCATGGTTGCCAAGGAAGCTCCTTTTCCTCCCAGCAGATCCTTGTCAGGATCAATTTCTCCGAATAGAAAAACTCGTTTCATAAAAAGCTCACCACTATTCTATACTGATATAAGTCCGAGTTCTAGCGTATAAAAATTGTCCTGAATAATTGGAAATTTGTTCCTTTTTCAGGAAGAAGCACTGTTTTTTACAAATTCAGGGATTGGAGGAAGAGATTTGGTCAATGTATGGCCTGTGTTTTGTTTGAGGCGTTCGGTAAGCTTTTCCACCTCGCCGATTATTTTTTCCGCTTCTCTCAGTTCTCTTTCTATTATTCGTTTCATATCCCTTTTAATGCCCTCCAGCTTGTTCTGGAGTTTGTCTATCTTGCCTTGCAGGTCAAGATCCTTAAGTTCAGTGGCGATATTTTCTCTTTTTTGTTTTAGCTCCCTGCTTTGTTTCCAAATGGATTCAAGTTCTCCATCAATTAAGGAATTAAGATGCTTAATAGCGCTTTCTTTCTTGTCTCGTTTCATTTCTATTTCATTACTTTCCAATAGCCTGAGAATATCTGAAAAGAGACTCTTCAGCCCATTTACGGAAGATTGGTTTGCAAATGCGGTGGCGGCATCGGTTACAATTTCTTTGGCAAGGGTCACGTCTATTTTTTTCTTGCTTTTGCTTGATTTGTTGATGAATTTTCGAAGGGCCTTCCTGATTTCTGAAAGGGAATTGTCAAGGTTCTTTTGCAAGTTTGAAAATGCGGCGTCGACTTCCTTTTTTTCAGAAAGCAATGGGGAATTTTTGAGTTCCATGATCTGGGAGGACACAGTCTCTGCCTCTTCATTAAGCTTGGCAAGTCCTTCCTGTTGCATTTCAAGGTCTTCCAGAAGTTGAAGGTATCGTTTTTCAAGTTCAAGAATGTCGTCAAGTATCCAAAGCCCTTCCTCAATTGAAGCTTTGGTATTATATTTATTGATCAGGAATTTCCTAGTTTCATCAATATCTTTCAGAACACGAAGATACGCTTTGTTTAAGCTTTTAACACGTTTTGCATATTTCCTGTCCAATAATTTGATATATTTGCTGAAGACATTTTTTTCCAGTGTCTCCAATTCTTTTTGGACACTGTCGATAAACCTATTGACTGATTGGAGGGTAATGTTTTGTGGAGTTTGGAGCAAATCAACAGTTTCAGCCACACCCTCGTAGATTTTATGGCTATATTTTTCAATTGCACTTGTCTCATTTGAGTCTGGGTTGGCAACTCGGAATTCTTCTGCAATTATTTTCATATCAGATAGATGTTTTTCAATATTTTTGAGAAATTTGTCCTTAACCTTTTTTCTTTCCTTGGAAAGGACAGTATCTGCTTCTTTTTCGATTTTTGCACGTAGTTCATCAATTTCTTCCTTTAATTCCGAGTTCGCCATTATTTGCAATTAAATTCACATCTTTTTCTAATTTTGCATACGAATTCGTGTATTTAACTATAGCTTGTTATACATGGTTCGCATGATTATTTCACGTGAAACTGCCTGAAAAGCTTGTTTGACCCCAACCCCCTTAATGGCAATTGTGTTGATGGCCAAAGTCTGTGGGTCAAAACCGAGTGCCTTGAGAAGTTCTTCACGGGGCATGGCATTCGGCAAGTCACGTTTGTTCAGGACAATGACAAGAGGGATTTCAGTACCCAACTTCTCGCCCATGAATTC
This sequence comes from Candidatus Heimdallarchaeota archaeon, assembly GCA_015523565.1. Lineage (GTDB taxonomy): Archaea > Asgardarchaeota > Heimdallarchaeia > Heimdallarchaeales > Kariarchaeaceae > WAKA01. Next base: position 16,871 of record WAKA01000148.1, read on the forward strand.
TCTAAGTTCCTCTGCCGCTTCAACATTGTGTTCAAGCATGTCAGGATTTGAATCTGCCACGAATACAATTCCGTCTACACCCCGAAGAATCATTTTCCTTTGATCCCTGTGTCTTCTTTGACCAGCCACGGTATATACATCGAAAAGGACATTGTTTGTCGCAGAAAAAGGTGAGAAATCAAAATAGACAGTACGTCCTGAAGGATCTGCAATTGAGGTCAGTCCACCCTTGATAAGCCCGTCAACTTGGTCATGAAGGTACTTCAACAGGGTTGTTTTCCCCGCCAGACTTGATCCAGTAAACACAATTTTAAAGTGAATTCGTCCCTTGGCATCCTTACGCATTTTTTTGCACTCCGTGAAGAATGGGATTCTTCTTATCCTTATTTGATGTTATCATAGTTAATACTTATGATTTACTTCTTCCACATTTCACTGAATAAAAAAATGTAGAAATTTTGGGCGATTTGGCAAGTCTACACAGGATTGATCTTTTTATCCCTGATGGCGATGACAACATAGTCATCCTCTAGAGCCACCAATATTTCGCCCGTAGTGATATCGATAGTGAAAAAGTTGACATCACCCCTTCCAATTTGATTTACGGCATTTTGGGCACGACCAACCAATGCACTGAAAAGAGCGGCAGTTTTTTCTGCATCAGTTGCTGAGAAAGTTCCATCCCTTGACCGGAATGTTAACGGAAAACCCTCGGAACTGGCAATCACTACGGCATATACCCCCTTATGGCTCATCAGGGAATCCAGAATCTGTGTAAAATTACTTCTTGATAGCATCTGTATTCCTCAATATACGTTTAGTTATTTTAGTATTTATACTATCATCTGAAAACTAGACTATTTTTTAAAAATCGTTGATTATTGTCGAACGGCAATATTTTCAATTTCTATGTTGAATTGATTTGCTTTCTTCAACAGGTCATTTTCAGTGCCTTCTTCAAGGACTACGGTATAGAGAGTCTTGGGAGTGCGAAGCTTGTATTTTATTTTATTTCCAGACCTCACTGCAACGATACGGCTTGTCCTTTTGAACAAATCATCTGTCAACTCATCAGGAGAAATTTCTTTTGGCATATTCCAGTCTTGGAGTAACTAAAATAAAAAGCCTAAGTTAAGGCACAGGAAAGTGAAAAATCAAGTCAATAATTCGAAAAGAATTATAAGGACGAAAGGTGAAAAAAGAATGACAATAAAGAGTGATGATTATGGCACCATTTGGAAGCGCAATCAAAAACGGTTTAATGTTTACGATAACATCAATAATAGGAGCATACCTATTTGCATATTTTTTCTCATACGGATTATTATTCTTGTTTTATCGATTTAATCAAAACGACTATACCTTACACCCAACGGGCATTTTACTGATTTTTGCATCATTAATGTCAGCATTTTTATTGATTGGAATTCCGTTCTTTAAGTTCCTGTCAGATACAGTTGAAGACGGTTTGATTGAGTTTTAACTTTCCTCATACATTACTTGCTGGAATTTCTCAATAAAATCATCTATTTTTTTATCCAAGATTTCAGATGCTTTCAATACAATGTTTTCAGGGATTAATGCCCCAGTGCTTTCCAATTCAAATATGATAGTGTTTCTATCATATGTCACCTCAACGTCACCCTCTTCAAATCCATTTGTGATACACTCGTCACAAATACCATCAAGGACGTTATTGACTTCAACTTTTTTTCCAGAAACATTGAAATTCTGTTTTGGACAGCTTTTAAGCACTTTTTCATTGAATTTTGCCTTGGGGTTAATTTTGATTTTTGGCATGAATTTGAAGAAGAGTGTCCCTACAGGTTGCCATTTGGCATGCTCTCTACCTGTGCCGAATCTTGCAATTGCCTCCAGAATGAGCCGTTGGTCACGACCCATTTTCATGATCGGGATCTCGTCTTGGATGGGATATATGCGATGATCTAAAGGATCAAGATCCCTGCTATATACCATTTTTTCATGGTTCCTGTCAGTCTCTTGAGTCAAAGTCAGCGAGACTGTACACATGTTACAGCCCTTTCCCTCACATGAAGGGCATTCTGATTGATAGAAAAGGTCATCTATTTCACTGTTCAGTGGAATCAAGCCCAGTCTATGGGCGATAAACTCGTCAAAGATCGCAGTTGTGTTCTCAATCATGATGACATCTTCAATGGCAATAGTTGGCACGTCCAACAAGATGATTCTGCGTATTGCATTGACAAAAGCTGGAAAAGTGTTTTTGATGATGAATTTTAATGAGTCCCTGTCATCCACTTCAATTTTTTCAATCTCGATCAAGTACAGTCACCTAGTCCCTAAACCACTAAGCTTCGTTTTCCTTTAAAGGAATGTCGATTCAGAACAGGGAGAAGAATTCTTGGGCGGTAAACTAAAAACGGGTTTATAAATACCAAAGACGCAGGGAGATTGAAGGAAGCCAATGGCTTCAAGGAAGTGAGTAACGAATGGATCGGTTACCAGAAAATCCAGTTGTTGCGAGCCTGATCAAGGCGTTAAAGGTCGCTGCGAACAAGCATGAGGCTCCCATCTGGCGAACAATATCAAAGAAGCTCCAGAGACCCCGCCGCAGGAAAATTGTGGTCAATCTCAGCAAGATAGAGAGATACACAAAAGATGGAGAAGCGGTCGTTGTGCCGGGAAAAGTTCTTGGTGCGGGTGAATTGACAAGACCAATCACAGTTGCTGCCGTGGCATTCAGCAAATCAGCGGAAGAAAAAATCAAGGCAGCCAAAGGACAGGCCATTAGGATTATGGAATTAGTAGAACAAAATCCTAAAGGATCCAAAGTCAGGATAATTGCATAGAGGTGAAATTTATGGCTGAAAAGATATACATTGATGCAACTGGGCATGTACTTGGGAGACTTAGTTCTGCAATTGTTCCCCTCATCATGGGAGGAAAGGAAGTTGTCGTAGTCAATGCAGAAAAGGCAGTTGTAACAGGCAACCGCAGGTTTATTCTGAACAAGTATTTGACTTTGAGAAGAAAGAAAACCCTGACAAATCCAAGAAGGGGACCATTCTTCCCCAGATTTCCTGACAGGATCCTGAGAAGGACAGTAAGGGGAATGTTGCCATATAAGACAACAAGTGGTCGAGAGGCATTCAGGAGGCTTTCTGCATACATCGGCATTCCAGAGGAGTTGGAAGGCAAGGAATTCCAGACAGTTGACCATGCAAAGCTTCGAGAGACGGCACGACGGTTCATGACTCTCGAGGAGATTGGCCGAGAAATTGGCTGGAGACATGAAGGGTGATTGAATGGCTAAAAAAGGAGATAAGAAGAAAAAGATCATTCTTGCATCTGGCAAAAGAAGAACTGCCGTTGCAAGAGTAAGAATCATGGAAACAACGACCAATCCACAATTTCGTGTCAATGGCACAAGAATTGAAGTATGGCCAAACGAGTTTGCTAAAAAAGTCATGATGGAGCCTATCATTCTCCTTGGTGACCTTTATAAAAATAACTTGGACATCAAAGTCAAGGTCTTTGGAGGGGGTTGGATGGGACAAGCAAGTGCGGTCAAGATTGCTTTGGCACGGGCTTTAAATGAATACTATAAGAGTGCGCAGGTCACCTCCCTGTTCAATGATTATGACAGAACATGGCTTTCAGGGGATGTCAGAAGGACAGAACCTAAGAAAGCAGGAGGAAGAGGCGCAAGAGCAAGATTCCAGAAATCATATCGTTGATACAGTACAGCAAGTTTTTTCAGAACCTATTTTTTCAGATTTAATGTGGACGAATTCATAATAGATGGCAATCAATATGAGGGGGGCGGATCAATTCTTCGTGTTGCAGTACCTATTGCAGTTGCATTAGGCAGACCCGTAACAGTTTATAACATACGTAAAAAACGAAACAAGCCAGGATTGAGATTGCAACACCTTTTAGGGTTAAAACTTATGCAAGATGTAGTTCAAGGAGAACTGGAAGGAGGAGATATTGGAAGTGAAAAAATCACCCTCATTCCAAGGGAATACAAGGAAAAAGAGCATGAACTATCAATTCCAACCGCGGGAGCAATAACATTGGTAATGCAATTAGTGCAAAATTATGTGTCGGCAAGTGGCAATTCAGTTTCTTGCCGATTTATTGGCGGAGGAACACATACTGCATTTTCGCCTACTTGGGAAGAAATAAAATATGTAACTGCATTTTATTTCAGGAGATTTGGGATTGAATTTGAGATGAACTGCAATAGGGTTGGGTTTTTTCCCAAAGGAGGAGCACGAGGGTTTTTCAGGATTCAAAAATCGCATGGGCAGGCATCACCCGTTGTAATAGAAGAGGAAGAGCACAATGGTAATGAGAAAATAGAGATAATTTCAATAAGTAGCCATAAACTCAAAAATGCAAAAGTTGCAGAAAGGCAGATAAAAGGTTTCAAGAAATTTTTCCCAGACACCATAGACCATGTGAAATATGTCAATTCAGATCCAGGAAGTGCTATAATTGCCATATTCCAAGGGAAATACAAAAAGGGATACAGTTCCCTTGGAGAAAGAGGAATAAGAGCAGAAGAAGTGGGAAAGAGTTTAGCGAAAAGAATGCAAGGGGATTATCGCAACAATGCACTGGATATGTTTGTAAGTGACCAAATATTGGTTCCCCTTGCATTTTCCCCAAAGGGAAGTAAAGCGAGAGTCATATTGACGGATCACGTCAGGGCAAACCTGTCAGTAATTAATGACATGCTTGACGAAAGACTTGCCGTAAAAGAGATAACCTCAACAATTGTGGAAGTTGAAAGAATTTAGGCTTTCAGGTCATAGATTGGAAGAGAAATATTGGTCCTTGAATCAATGTACCTTTTGAATTTCAAGAGAGAGGCTTCAGAACCATGTGCCACTTTCAGCATTTTGTAGAAATCACATGTCAAACAATTTCCTTGGCTTTTTCCAAATACAATTGGATTACAGTATGTTCCAGCAACATAAGCGCAAGCACGACCTGCGTTTTTACCACCCAAAAAGCCGTCAGCAGGAGTAAATTTGGCGGCGGGACAATTCTTTTCTCTTCCACATTTTTTGAATTCCCAGCAATTTAACATGATAAATAATAGGGAAATTAAATAAAAATTCTTTTCTGAAGTAGATTTTAGGAATTTATTTCATGCGTCCAATCTGGAAACAACCAATTCCAGCAAATCAACAACTTGCAGATCTGCACCTGTATTTTTAATGCCATCTTCCAGCATTGCAGTGCAGAAGGGACAAGAGACGCCAATGAAATCGGCACCTGTGTCTGCGGCCATTGAAACCCTTGTTCTATTTATTTGTTCACCGCCTGCATCTTGTTCAAACCACATCCGACCACCGCCAGCACCACAACACATAGCCACATCCTTGTTCATGGACATTTCAACAAATTCAACACCGTCAAGATATTTGATGATTTCACGGGGAGATGAATAAATGCCATTATGGCGACCAAGATAGCATGAGTCATGGTAGGTTAATTTGACAGTATCCCCTTTTTTCAGGGGAAGTTTACCGGTTCGCAACAATTTTGCGACGTAATCAGTTGCATGAATGACACGGTAGACGCCTCCAAAGTCAGGGAATTCATTTGCAAGAGTGTTGAAACAATGTGGGCAAAAGGTGATGATTTCCTTGACATTATAGGAATTCAAAAGTTGAATATTTTCAGTAATTAATTCTTGTGCAAGAAATTCATTTCCAAGTCTCCTGACAGGGTCACCAGTACATTTCTCTTCTTTACCCAAAATGGCAAAGTCAATGCCTGCGGCTTGCAGGATTTTCACAAGTGCAGTCGAAACCTTTTTTGCCCTTTCATCAAAAGACCCAGCACATCCTACCCAGAAAAGGATATCGGCATCTGGGTTTTCTTTCATCGTCTTGACACCCAAGCCTTCAGCCCATAAGTCCCTATCTGATTTCGAAATTCCCCAAGGGTTGGAATTTCTTTCAACATTGGTGAACATTTTGTCTATACCTGAGGGAAATTCACTTTGCATCAGTGTTTGTTCACGTCTCAGGTCAATAATCTTGTCAATATGCTCTATAAATAGTGGACAAGCAGTTTGACAGGCATTGCAGGTGGTGCATGCCCAAATAGTCTCTTTTGGAATGACCTCCCCTGTCAGATGCTTGTAGTGAATTTCTGCATCAGGATTTTCATAAGCAAAGGTGGCAACCTCAAGAAGGTTTTCACGCAAGTCCAAGATCAAGGATTTTGGAGACAGCGGTTGACCATTGATATATGCGGGACAGACTTCTTGACATCGTCCACAACCAGTACAACTATAGAGGTCAAGCATTTGTTTCCATGTAAAATCCTCTATTTTTGAAACACCATATTCCTCTATTGTTTCATCCTCAAAGTCCAAAGGAACTAATCGTCCCGAAGGTTTCAGATTTCTGAAAAATACGTTGAAAGGAGCAGAGACAATGTGAAAATGCTTGGATGGATAAAACCTTGGTACGCGAATCTGAGTGCCAAAAATGTAAATCAAGAAGAGCAAGACAGAGAGTGAATGCCCCCACCAAAGCAGATTTTCCAAAACCTCTAGATCCCAACCAGTTGATACAAACCATTTCGCAATGGTCAATGCAATAGTTGGACCCAATTCAGAGCTGTTAAGGGAATGACCACGGTCAACAATCCATGGATGAACCCCACGAGCAAGTTCAGACGCTTCAAGCAAAACAGAAAAGCTTGCATGAATGGCGACTGCATAAATAATGATAAGGGCATCCCTGCGAAGCCCTGGACTTCCCTCCATCCGAACCGAATTTGTGTACCTTCTTGCCCAACCAAGTGCAAGGGCAATCATCAAGAAAAATATCATCCAATCCTCAAGCCAAAGAATGAAGTCGTATCCACTTCCAAGAAAGCTTAAAGAGAAATTGGGGAAGTATGCCCGAACAAAAACCTCCCCTGCAACAATATTGATTGCGATAAACGCATAAAAAATGACAAAATGCCCAAGTCCTGCAGGATGGCGAAGTAACCTTCTTTGTCCGAAAACATAAACAAGGACGCTTCTAATCCGTTCACCAAAATCACCCCATCTCTCAGGAGCGGGCTTTCCACGTTTCATTTGCTTGTATAGTTGATACAATGCCTGAAAGGTGAAATACAAGGTCATCAATACCAGAAGAGTAAAACCTATTGACCTGAAGACATTAAAGTCAGCCATAGGATGTCTCAAGTATCTGCATTCATAACATTTTGTACTTACCGGGCACAAATCTCATAAAATTATTCAATTATTTTATCAGCAAATAATATTTTACCGTCTTTTTCTTCGTCTTCGGATATGCCTTGGAGCCTCATCAATTGCTTCTTCCTCAATCTCCATGTTTTTCACAGCATCCTTGAATGAGGCAACCAAACGTTCTTCAATAGCGGCATCCTCATGTTCCTCTTCTTTTAGTTGGCTAACCAATGATTCATATTTCTCAATTACCACAAACATTTTCTCTTGAACAGATAATGTCTTAGTTTGAATGCCAAAAGTGATCAAACGCTTGTACAATGAAAGGAGGTCGATTTTTTCAACATCAAACTGATCTCCATCCTCTTCACAGATTTTCACAATGGGTTCCAGTTGTTCATACAGTAGCAAGGCAGTTTTTGTATTACGGATCTCCACTGTACTTAAATATGCAACATAGCTCCATAAGGAAAAGGCATCACTAGGACTTTTTGCAAAGAGTTTACGACCTTGATTCCAGAATGCATTTTCAAGACGTGAAAGTGTGTTTCGCAATGGCTCTATTTCCTTGGGATTATTTGTCAGTTGATCCAGAATGCTTTTTGTCACCAATATTTGTATCCAATGTGCGGCGATTATGTTTTTGGTAAGATCCTCCTCAATCCTTGGCAGAAGTTTGTTCCATAATCGGGTTGCATGTCGTTTATAATCGCTTTCTATAGATCTATAAGGAACAGACCCAATGACAATACCGTGTGAAAATATCTTGTAGATGGCAATAAAAAGCTCCCAAAGCTCTTCAGGAATGTCAGTCAACGATGAGCTCAGAGAACGCAAGTAATAACTGACAACAGGATATCTTTGTTTGTCAGGATAAGGTTGATACAAAAGCATATCCAAGACCATTGCCTCAACCATATGCTCCAATGCTTTTTTGGTTTCTTCATTTAATTCAATTGTTGATTTTCCATCAGCATCAGTTTCTTCAGAGGCACCTTTTTCATCGTTATTTGAACCCTCTTCAGAGGTCTCAGATTCTTTATTGTTTTCAGAATCCTCTGTAGGCCCAGTATCTTGAGTATCCTTTTTAGGCAATTTCGGATTTTCCAAAAATTTGCTTAACTCTAAAAACAGTGAAAAGAGAAAATTCACGATTCCTCTTAATTGACTCTTGGTAATAGGCCTAGTTTTCGGTTTTTCACCTTCTGAAGGTTCATTCAATGGAACCAAGCGTTCTCCATAATTTCCAGTGAGCAATTTGTCATTCTTTAACGAATAATAAAACTGATAATCAATATAATCACTGAACATTTTCTTGAATGAAGAATCAAGCTCATCCAATTTTTCTAAGATCTTCTCAGGAAGATCCTCTCCTGTTATGGGACCTAGAAAGACTTCAAACAAAAATTCAACCAGCTCAATATATTTTTCATCCAATTCAGATTCTGGAATGTCGTTCAACCAATCTTTTGCATTCTGGAATGATTTCTCCAAAAGTTCCCTATGGGTGCTTGATTTGAATTTTGATTGGATAACCTTCAAATTCTCTTCAGACAACAATTTGACTAACCCATCAAACACGATGAACCGAGGAAGAAATGCAGTTAGGCTCAAGCCATCAAAAACACTGCCACCAGTTGCATTTCCTGCCCGTTTCTCCTTTATGCGAGAAGATTCCACAATATACATCAATTGAGGAAGCTGACTGTCGCGAATGTCTGAAAACAGATTCATAGGAATTTCAAACGATTCTAAAATATGTATGAAAAAATCATCCCTTAAACTTGAAAAAAGTCGGATTGGGTTAGGAATTTGACCTGCCATGGTTATTCTTATTTTAAATCTATAAGCCCCATTTTTAAAATGATCAATCCCGACACTGAAAAAATTATATTTTAACGATAATTCGCAAACAGAACCATTCTCGAAAAATAAATAAAAAATGACATGCAATAAGGACTCAATCAACGAAAC
>WAKA01000149.1 GCA_015523565.1 Candidatus Heimdallarchaeota archaeon
GCTCAACTTTATTGATTGTGGATGAAAATGTCCTTTCCCAAAGAACAGTCTCTTCTGCCAAGTTGAAGGAGATAACAGCGGAAGTGGCACCGAATGGGTTAAGATTCTTGTCTCCAGGGAGATTGTCCCCAAATTTGGAAACTGTCAAAATTACCTCATCCTGTCCATCTTTATTGTATTCCTTGGAGATTAATTGGATTGGAGCTTGGATACCATTTTCTTTAATGGGAACTGTGATATTTGCCATGAGGTTTTGATTTGAGACCTCATCAGTTTCCAATGAATAAGCCAATAATTGTGAAGTCCCATCATTTTCATAGTCAAAAACAGCCATATCCAAAAGCTGATTGCCATCAAAATCACCAAATGCAATAGAGCTTAGAATGGAACCGTAGCTATTTAATGTGACATTTCTTATGGATACTCCTGCGGTGGAGAAAATTTCCACATTCCTATAAGTTGAGAAATTGGAATCTGTTACGGCAAAATAGTCCTGACCTAAAAAGCTGAATTGTACCAGATCTGACATGCTTGCACTTAATCTTTGGATGTTGAACAATTCAGACCCATTTATGGGATTGATTGCAAAAATTCTAGTTTCATCAAGGAGGACAATGTCATCAAATCCGTCATCATTTACATCCATCAACAAATTATTATTGAATTTATATTTCGGATTAAATGTCAGTGTTGATTGCAGGGTCCAGTCTTTGTTGAAAATCCTTATTTCCCTGTCACTTATGAGCACATTTGAAATTCCTCTTGTGTCATTGAAGTAATAGCCATAAGTAACTGCCCCATTCATAATGATATCCCTGATTGGAGTATCATCTTTGATGGACCAGCTAACACCACCTCTAGTTGCGTTTGGCAATGAGTTCAGAATAGTGATATCAGGAATTCCGTCATTGTCCGCATCTGAAACAACAATTGCGGTAGTTTCTAAATCATAGGGAGGATTGACTGGTGGATTGACAGACAATTGTTTGACCAATTCTGTTAATTCAAACTTGCTCATCGGGAGTTGATTCTGATCCACCAACTCATAAGAAAAGACATCTCCACCTTTAACGCTGATAATGATTTCAGGCCATGAATTGCCGTTTGCATCAAATATTTCAAGACCAGTTATCACATTGTCGTAAACTGGGGTAAGCCATTTGGTTAAATATACCAATTGACCATTTTCGTTCTTATCAATTTCAAGCAATGTCGCCTGCCTTCCATGGGCGACAAGGATTTCATTTCGTCCGTCCAAATCAGTGTCTCCCAATGCAAGGATATTTCCTTCCACAACAGAAGAATACTCAGTGAAGTCAACATTTGGAATATTTCCGTAGAATATTTGAGTCACAGTTTTTAAATTAACACCACCAGCGTCAATAATCGGTGCTGAAGAGTAATTTGGGTCTTCAGCTGATAAAACAAATCGTTCTGTAAACATGAATGATAAGCTGTTATTGTTTGTAATTGTCAATATTGGTCTGAATTCAAACCTATCAATCATCCCAACAAAATTAGTTGTATAAGCGCTATAAGCATCTCTATACTCGTATTTGTTGTTTTGATTAAGTTCAAATCCTTGTGTCCAGCTTTTCCCTAGATCATTGGAATAGGCAATAAGTGCAGTTGTTTCAAATTCAGTTTGTGATTCATAAGCCACAATTAGTTTTTGGGTATTTGGAACATAAACCAAGCTTGGATACTTCTCTGTTTGGATACCAGTAGATATTTTGTAAATACCACTAGCCATAAGGGAACTATTCAAAGTCACAAACCGTAATTGAGGTATCTTCTGGGCGGAGGTTTTTAGGTAACTAGATATCATCATACCCATTACAACATCGTCAGAGCCAGAATCAATGGGCACAGCATCCAAATTGAATACAGTATAATCACCAAGCGCAAAATTTGCAAATGTGGAAACAAAATTTATACTGTTTCCAGTTACTTGGAATGTTTTTCCAATGATATATCCGTTAATTATATAAAATACAATCAAGTTGGTTTTGTCAAATGGTGAGACAACAATTGAAGGACCTCCATCGTAATAATTTGAAAAAAATCGAATACTGGTGGTATCAACAATAATAGTATTGGTCATTTTTGTACCATTCAAATAAAACAACTGCAATCCAATAAAATCATAATATAATTTGATCAATCCATCATAAACTGCCTTGAAAGACCATGTGATTGCAAAACCAGGTGATGCACTTCCAGAGCAGCCATCAGCGCAGAATTCCACGACATCAGGGTTTTCCTCATACATCAAGGAGTATTGAGCTCCATCGTAGGAAAAGGAAGAAGTTGACAAATCTGTGTAATATGGGTAATCAGAAACTTTCTTGAAATCAGAATATTTGCCAGGATTACTTGGATCATCAACAATATTGTACTTCAATTCTCCAAAGTATGGTGTTCCTTGAAGGAGGGAAGATGGGAAAGGTTGGGTGGTATTGTCGTCATTCCCTGCAATTACCAAGAATTTGCCATTTGAGAGTTGCTTAATAGTATGCTTCCTTGAGCCGAATGTGTCAGATGGAACATATTCACCAAACATGGGAGTGAGGTTCTTTGTACCATATAATGGGTTAGCAGAGATGAAACTGATTCTTTCGGGTTCAAATTGATTGGAATTATTGAATTCCCATACGTCAACCCCTTTTTCATGTGCAATAACCATTTCCAGCTTACCGTCATAGTCAGTGTCATCTGAAATTTTGAGGTCATTTATTCTGCCAACCTTTTCTATCAGGGATGGGAATGCATATACCACGGAATATGATAAAATGTCAGACTGCACCGCAACAATGAATGGTTTTGAAGAAGTCGCGTTAAATCCAGCCACCCAAAGTTCTGTTTTATTGTCTTGATTCAAATCTGCAAACAGCAATTGATCAATAGTGATGGCACTTGGATTATCAAACAATGGTTCATATGTTTCTTGTCCTTCAATGGATTGGTAGGTTTCCACCCATCCTATGGAAGAATCATATCGGAGTAAGAAGAGGTATTGTGATGCAGACAAAGCGATCATTGTTCCCAAACCATTGAAATCAGGGGTAGTGGCAACTGATGAAAATTCGTTGATCAATTGGTCGAATGTTTTCCCTGAACTGTGAACCATATCTCCAAAATAAGTTGAGTAAATAATGCGATATTCATCGTTGAACCCTGTAGCTTCAAATACATAAAGGGAAAGTCCTGCAACCAATGCAAACTCCTGTTTGCTGTCATTGTCTGCATCCAGACCAGAAATCAACAGTGTTGCATGTTCAAACACCAATTTGCTGAAATTGCCACTTACACCAGGCAAATCTTGGAATTGATATGGAGATTTATTTGTTGAGACAGTATGGTTGAGGTCTTGGGATTTGAAGGCCCGTTTATATGTATTGTTAGCCAAATGTTCAAAGACATACAAGTTATTGTCAAAATCTGCGACAATTATCTCATTATTGTCGTCACCATCAAGTACGCCGACTGTCATGGCAGAAGTCCATTCTCGGAATTGTTGTCCATTTGACCAACTATCTGTAACAGTATAACCATAATTGATATTATTCGAATCTGTAAGCTTATTGACATCAAGCTTCATTACTTCAGGATTTGTCCCGACGATGAAACTCGTCTGTTCTGATGTTTCCGCTTGATGCCTTACAACAATAGAAGTTGTATATTGATATGTCCAAAGAGCATCTGCCGAGCTTGCAGAAGTTTGACCAACTTCGATGGCCCCCAATGTTCGATCCTGATCTGTGAAACTTCCCTCCAAAGTGGGATTTTTAACAATTTCAGGTTTTCTTTCCCATTTAGGCAAATCATTTGTGCCATCATTTCTGTAAAATTCAAGACCACTTTTTCTTTTACCGTCGGAAGTAATTCCCTTTGAAAAGAGAATATCATAGTCGCCATCCTGATCATAGTCCCATAGGTTTGGCTGGAAAATTTTGTATTTGCTTGCCTGTTCATTGAAATCTTTGAAGTAATCACCATCAGCAACGAAAATTGGTTCTTCAGGACTTCCAATATTTCGATAAAGCAATAAATTCCCATTGGAAAGGATGAGGTCTAGATCTCCGTCTCCGTCAATGTCTTTTGCATCTGCGGTTGGGAAGGTTGCTCCAGTCGTCATGAATCGAAACATTGTCTTTCCTTTATCTTCAACGACACCGTCTGGTGAATAGGTCTTAAAATTATAAGAAGAAAGAACATAATAACCAAGATTTGAATCATAGACCCATAATCTAGGCAAATAAATGTTATCAAAGTTCAAGGTTGTTCCAATTTTTGAAACATTATTTTGTGCAGGAACAGTGATCAATTCAGGGATGGCACCATTGCCACTAATAAAATCACCAACTGCAACTGATACAAAGACGTTTTGCCCATTATAAAGGGTATTAATTTGACCTGTGATGGGGAAATCAACAGCAACATTATTAGATGCACGTACGAGAATTTTATTGTCCGTTGATGAACTGTTGAGAGATAAAAAGAGGAGTGGAGAATCATAGAGTGGAGTATCAAAAACAGCCATTGAGAAAAGCCCGAAACCAGTATTGGAGGAAGCACTAAAGCTATAGCTGCTTGATGAAGTCTTCCATGATGGGATAAACGTCGGTTTTGGAGTCGGATAGATACTCCAAATGGTTTCTTTAAGATTGAACCCGTCATCTGTAAAACTGTCCCAACCTTGTGTTGTTTGGGGAAGTGTGACATCCCATTGAGCGGCAGTGAATGTCAGGAAATTGCCGATATTGTCAGGTTGGCGATACGAAATAGTAGTCTGTGGTTCATTCTTGAAAACGATAAGCCGACCATCAGTTCCTCCAAAAATGAATTTATTGGTTGTATCCCCGTATCCAAGCGGTAATTTATCGATGGTTGCAGAAACTGCCAATGTCAATGGCTGTGCAGGATATGGAACAACTATCGAGTCAATTTCTCTTGTGAAACCATTATCTATTGGAAGAAGCTTGAGTTTAATATACCTAGCCTTAGAAATTTGGTAGAGGCTGAAAAGAGGGTCCAAATCAATTTCCAAATTAGAATATGCAGTTCCATCGAAACGACCAACACTAATCTGGCTTTCATTAACCTTATACCATAATGAAAGGTCATTTGAAATAGAGATTTCCCATTCTGAAGGGATAGCCTGACCGTTCTTCATTATTATATACACATCAGTCCCAGAGTTGCCATTTGAAGCTATTTCCTCGTCTGCTCCCATATCCCAAATTGCTTGGGCACCAAATGTCCCATTTGAGATGAAACGAGAATAAACGCCATCAGGAGCTTCAGAACCACCAGAGTTAACATTAGGTGGATAACAATTGCCATTTGGTTCAGGTTCCACGAGATCAGGAGTGCATTGTGGAATTGCATTGACCTTATTTTGGTCTGGATATACATTATATGTTCCGTCAGCAATCATGAAATCTGCCCAATTATCCAATGGATAAAAACCCTGAGTCTGCCAATCTTCAAATGGTTTTATCAGTTGCTCAAAATAATATCTCTTTGAATCGTCATATTTGAAAGTCCAAGCACCTTGACCCCAAGCCAAAATGACAGATTCTGTTTTTCCATCCCCATCCATGTCCTTGGTTACGATATCACCAATAGGTTTCCAAATGGGTTTAAAACGATTTGATGAATTCCATCTCTGTGCATAGGTATTGTCATTTGGGAGAGGAATATTCCCTCCAGGGGTATTGATTACGGCACCATCATTTTCGTAAACATAAACGGAACCACTATACGTTCCTGCAATGATATCTGGAAGCTGATTGCCATCCATATCTGCAACTGAGATGGATTGGACCTTATCATCCAGCTTGTTCGATTCCCAAGTTTCCTTCAAGTCAATCCAATGGTCAATGGCAAATGGATAACCAGACCTGGAATTATACTCAAATACATGGATTTTTTGATCCCAAGAACCAATAACCAATTCATTGATCAAATCAAGATCGGTATCTCCGAATTCAACAGAGGTCGCCCTGAACAATTTTGGAGATGTCCAGACCAGATCGAATTTTGAGTCCAGCTTTGTTGTCGGATCAAACACATGTGCTTGTTCGAACAGGTAAACTCTTCCGTCAGCAGATGCAACTGCAATATCAATAAGCTTATTATTGTCAATATCACCAAAATCTATATCTAAAATATCAGAGCTGATAACGCCAGAACCTGCTTCGTAAACTTTTTGGTATTCCTGTTCATCTATGTTCCATCTATAGATGTGAACTGTGTTATCGATTAGATAACCACCACCAATGGCGAGAAATTCGCCATCATCACTGACAGCAGTAACGTGAACACCTGCCCTAGTAAGCCAAGGGTTCCAGACTTCCGTGTAAGAATTTACATTGTCCCTCAATTTTGATGGAACGTCAAAATTCTTTGGTGCAAAATTTGTTTGAGCTTTCTGCAAGGCGGTTTTTTTAATAGTCTCTGGCAAGTTTTGGATTTGAGGAGACTGCCTTTGCGTAGGTGTGATAAAACTTCCAGTGGAATTCCCAGTAACTGGAATGCTAGCAAATGCTGAAAGAAACAGCAATACAAAAATTAGTATGAACTGATGGTGCCTGATTTGCATAAACAAATTAAAGTGACGTTCAAATTTTTAAATAATTCGCTTTTCAGTGCCCTTGAAATGAGTACTTACTCAAAAACCCAGTAATTGTGGGAAAAATTAAGATGCACTATTCAAAATATAAGAATAAAACAGCATGCACCAAATTAAACTGCTAGTGAAATTCAATTGATGGTAAAATTTATCAAAACCATAGTTATTATTTCAATAATATGGCTTTTACATAAAGGAATAAGGGTGCTTCATCGTAGTCATTCCATATTTCCCTTGGAAACATCCTAATTTGATTTTCATCAGGAATGGGTTCCTCTATTTCTAAAATTGCAAATCCATGTCTTGAAAGAAGTTTTGAATAAAATGACAATGGTCTATGGAAATGGAATGTAGGGAATCCTGCAATAACTTCAATTTTTTTGATATCATGTTTCAGATAATTTTGTTGCAAGTAAATGCGGTCTGTATTTTTTTCGGAGTCAAATGGAACTTTCATGGTTTTCCGTGACACTGGATCAAAACAAGGGTGCAAAATGGAAAAGACAAATATCCCCTCTGTTTTTAGAAGTTTTGCGACCATTTCAACAGTGGTTTCTATCTCATCATCAGGGATGTCCATGAGAACCATGTTTGAGATGACCTTGTCAAAATAGTTGACAGGATAAACTTCATTCAGTGACTGTATCGATGATTTGTGATAGACAATATTTTTATGACCATTTGTTGTTGCAAAGTCAATCATGTCACTTGGGTCAACACCAACAACCTTTGCACATTTAGAGGAGATCAGCTTGCAAAGGTTACCGTCACCACACCCCAAATCCAAGATTTTATCGCTTGATGCTGGATTCAAAAGTTTCATCACATACGGAATGATCAACTCCCGATGGTGCCAATCCCCTCCTTGTTTAAACTTTTCATGGTAATGTTCTGCAATGATTGACCATCTCATAATTGGATTATCACGTTCAGGATTTTGCTTTTGCTCAGATATTGCTGTTTGTAAAGACCCTTCAGAATTAATGGCAAGAGATTTTCCATGATTAGTAGGAATCATATCCTGAATTCTTTTTCTCCCAGAAATTGATTCATTGGTGATTGCCTCATCCAATGTCTGCAAGTTCTTGAACTGAATCATTGTCAGAGGATACCAGACCATTATGTCAAATTTTGGACGAATGTCCCCAACTTGGAATGGATGTTTTCCTTCGAATTCCGCAATTTCGAGGGTATTAACCCATTGATCGCAATGAATGCATTTGATTTTGTAATGATATCCATATACAAGGAATTTTTTTGGATTGACCTTTTCTTCTCCACATCTAACACATGTAAATTTTTTGCAGTTTGGACACCATGATATTCCATTGAAATGTCGAGGATTTTTGCAGGTGTCACAAACATATTGACCATGCAAATAGCATCGTGGGGTTTGCCCTTCCAAAAAAAGGGATGGTGAATTCATTGGATAATCATGAATGTGCTTGGCATATTGTTCGCAATAGAAACAATTGTTAAATTCCAATTGTCCAAAGGACATACTTCTTCATAGGCTACAACATTAAAAATCTAAAGAAAACATCATGTCTCAAATATTTCTACATGCCCATTTTTGTCAATTTCTGCCAACCCATATCTTAATGCCCAGCAAGACATTACGACACCAACAGGCAATGAGGCGGGATGACGGCTGGCAAGTTCTATGTTGACGTCAATAACGGTGTCAGATCCTGAAACACCCATTGCGCCTATTGGCAGGCGATTTGCCGCTTCAATCAATGCCTCTTCAAGTTTTGCCACTCGTGGATCAGGATGCCTTTGACCAATGGGCTTGAATATCGCTTTCTTTGCAAGAGTCATGCAGATGTCTTCTCCTCCACCAATTCCGACGCCAACCCGATAAGGTGGACAACCTTGTGGACCAGCCTCTGCGATAGCGTCAATTACAAATTTCATTGCCCCCTCAAGTCCAACACCTGGTTTCAACATTCCGAGCTTTGCCACATTTGAGCTTCCGCCCCCTTTTGTGGTTGCCAATATTTTCAACTTATCACCGGGAACCAGATCAATGTAGAAATAGGGAATATGACCACGGATATCCACATTGTCTTTTGGATTTCCCTCAAAAAAGTCAACCGTATTTGGTCTCAATGGGATTTCCTTAGTGGCCCTTCTTGTCGCATTCACTAGTATTTCCTTTAGTTTTGACTTGATAGGGAAATCATCCCCGACCTCAAGTTTAAACGCAATAATGCCAGTGTCTTGACACATTGGTTTTGATTCTTGCCGTGCAAGTTCAATGTCAGTGATAATATTGTCCAATTGGAGAATCGCGCTTTCACCGTATGCTCTTTCCTTGATTTTCTGCAAGGATTTGACAACATCAACGGGTAAGCGTGTAGCAGAGATTCTTAACAGTTCAACAGCAGTATCCTCAATAATTTTTTCCAAATCCATTTTTCATGCCTCCACAGCTTTCATTATCACGGTATATGCCTCATTTTTTTTCTCCTCCGTTTTCTTGGCATTTTCCGTAAAGAAGTTGTTTCCATGTGCATCAATTCCAATCATCAATGGACCAAAGTCCTCAACCTCCAAAACCCAAAGACTTTCAGGCATACCGAGCAAATCCAGCCAATGAACGTCAACCACTTCCTTTACCTTGTTTGCAGCAAGCAACGCAGCACCGCCTGTGAACATTCCATAAACAGCACCAAATTTTTTGCAAGCGGCAGTTGTTCTTGGTCCCATCCCCCCTTTTCC
>WAKA01000150.1 GCA_015523565.1 Candidatus Heimdallarchaeota archaeon
ATACATGAAACATTATTGAATTGTCATTTTATGCTAAACATATCGTTGATCTCATTTCTTAAA
Organism: Candidatus Heimdallarchaeota archaeon; assembly: GCA_015523565.1. Classification (GTDB taxonomy): domain Archaea; phylum Asgardarchaeota; class Heimdallarchaeia; order Heimdallarchaeales; family Kariarchaeaceae; genus WAKA01. Next base: position 64 of record WAKA01000150.1, read on the forward strand.
AAATCCAAGAACTTGTTTACGGAAAGCTACAAAGAATACCGCAACGATTCCTATTACTGAAATTACACCGATTAGCACAACGTTTGTCTTTTTCTCTTCTTTAGAAGTAGTTTGGTTTGTTGACGACGATGTTGCAGTTGTAGCGGTGGTCGTAGGGCTGGTCGAAATAATGGATGATTTGTTTTCAATTGTAACATGTACCAATTGTTGAGCCGTTACACCTTGTTGATCTGTTGCTGTAACTCTAATGGTTACATTTCCATTGGGAACCTCTGTTGTATTCCAAGAAACAGTAAGGGAATTCAAACCGGATGCAATTAGTTTCCAGCTTTTACCACCATCCGTCGAATATTCAACAGTATATACAATAGAATACGGGAAACTATTGCTTGCTGCTGTCCAACTTATTGTTACCATTCCACTTACATTCCCATTTTCAGATGGAGAATTTATATGAAGACCTGAAATCTTATGGATGTTGAGGATTGTAAAAGTAGGTGATATGTCTTCTTTCATTCTGCTTCCTGATTTGGCAATTACCTTGATTTGGTAACTTCCATTGTCCATCCCAAATGTTGCCCATTCATAAGATGTGTTCGATAGGTTTTCAACAATTATCTTCCATGTTGACCCATCAGATGAATAAAATAGGTCGTATTTTACAGATGCTGACATTCCAGCGACTGCCGTGCTCCATGTGATTGTTATTGTTTCATTCAGTGTTTCCCCTCCTGTCGGGCTCAAAAGTTTCACATTTGTCAAATAATCATAATTGTCAAATCCCTCGGTCACTGTTGTCAAGGGCTCTGGATCTGTTGCATTCGCTGTGCCTGAAATTGAATATGGTGTATCTACAATCCCGTCTTTGTTTCCATCAGGGGATGTGTGATCTGACCAATAATTTCCTTTCCAAAGCATTCCACTACTGTTGTCTTGCCCTTGCGGAATCATATTGTTGATGAAATTGTTTCCAGAAATTGATACGTTTTCATTATTCCCAAAAATCACAGCTCCATATGCCGAATTTTCAAGAAAGTTGTTCATTGAAACAGTCGTATTCTTACTGGATTCAATGAATATCCCATCTTTACTGCTGTTAAATATTGTATTATATGTAGCAGTGACATTGGTGCTTAACCTGATGACAAATCCAGTGTTTGCGGTATTTTCAACTATATTATCCATGAGACCTGCATAGGTAATACCGTTAACAAAAATCCCGTAATTGCCTGAATTTGTAACTTCATTTCCAGACAATGTCAGGTTTTCCCCTACTGAAACATGAAGACCATAACCTCCATTGCCTGATATGGTGTTATTGATGAATGTTTGGTTGTTTGATGAAATAAAGAATATGCCATGTTCTACATTGTTCTTGATTGTATTTTCTATTACTTGCATTCCATTGGTAATGGCTCCTGTAATCCCATGATGACCATTGGCAGAAACTGTATTCTTTGATATCCATATGTTCTTACCTGAAGTCAATATTCCTGCATATATATTGCTTGTAACTGTGTTTGATTTAATTGTGATATTCTCCGAAAATTCTGATCCTATCCCTGATGCAATGCTTGCATTGTTGCCGTTTCCAGTTGCCATAATGTTTGTCAGGTTTGCATTTGATGATACCCTAACTAGAACCCCATAATCCCGATTGCCACTTACTGTTGAATTGTTGACATTGATGCCATTGGAATAATCAAAAAGTATCCCTGTCTGATTAGAATTCATCATATAAATGCCCGAAAGTGCAACCCTACTACTATTGGAGATATATGTACCACTAAATTTTGATTCTTTTACAGTAACTCCCTTCATGGTGAAGTTATCCAATAAAATTCCCCTGACCCCATGATTCTGTGTGCTGTTTATCTCAACATTTTCAACCGTCATATTGAAAGAATTCCGAAGGTACATTGTACCAAATGATTCGTTGACGTTAACATTCTGGATCATTGTGTTGTTGGAATTGTATACATCCATGATTGAAAACCCTTGTTTCTTGAAAGAAGTGAAACCGTTGATGGTTGCAATTTCATTATTCCAAAACACTAAATCATTTGCCGCAATGCCTCCATTCACAATAATGGAACTAATGTCTATTCTCTTTGAAGATGTCACTGCCATTCCATTTTCTCCTGTCATGGAAACACTTATCCCTGAAATAGTTACATTTTCACTACTTGCAACGTTAATGCCTGATTTCGCAATGTTATTCAATACTGTGGAATTTATCATCACATTCGATGAGCTTTCAATCGTGATGCCCATTGCACTTCCCAATGTATCTGAAACAGTCGTATTGCTTATCATGACCTTGTCTGAATTAAGGATTTTCAATTGTCCTGTCGCAGTCATGTTAGTGAATGATAAATTTCCACTGTCTTGAACAAGCATACCAATAGTTGCACTGGTTGTTTGTAATGCCACTGAATCAAACATGAGATTTGTGGCATTTGTGATTGTTATGCCTGCATCTTGCAAGAACATGTTCCTGAATTTCACATAGAGTGTTGTGTCCGAAAATGTAATCCCTGGATTTGTACTAATGTTGTATCCCTCTATGATTATTGGATTGGACGCACTCCCATTTCCTGTCCAGCCATTTGTGCTTGCCTGTGACAAAAGATCTGCATCTCCTGAAACAGTTATCGCTCCAAAACTGACATAAGCTGAACTAACATTCAAATTCCCCGTAAAGGAGAAATTTATTATTGAAACTAAAAACAGAGCAGATATTACTGTTCCGCTTACTTTTTTCAACAACATAAGGATTTCAAGACGCTAATCAAATAAAAAGCTAACGTAGGGCTCTGTAATGCCGTTTTGCATTTACTAAATCATTTAGTAAATATTTTTTTTCATGCCTCCATCATGTTGAAATATTTGTTTTCTTTTCATTCATTTCAACCAACTGTTGCACAATCATTTTTATTGATTCTTCATATTTTGTCCCTTGGGGAAAAATTATCCCTTTAATCCATTTCTGGTATGCACTTTCCTCGTCAAATGGGATTTTGCCAAGCATGCCCCTATAATTTTCCATCCCTGAAAAATATCGTTTTGTCCATTCGTCCACTACACCTGATACATCATCCCATTTGATAATACTGTTCCAGACCAAATAAAATGGTCTTTTGAGTGCCTTCAAATATGTCACTGTACTTCTCACATCCATGTAATCTGGTCTCAGAAGACAAATCACAAAATCAGAGAAAAAGCAGTGAACCAAAGTGGAATAGAACAATCCACCTTGATTGTCAAAAAGGATGAAATCCTTCTTCTTTTCCATTTTGCTAAGGAACCATGATATCTGATCTGAAATAATTGTACTCCATAATTGCTCGTTATGGATTTGTCTTATCATTTTGTGATCATTTGGTTTTGTGCAGAAGATATCAACCCCATTCAAGGTAAATGAGGGAATGATTTTATCTGATTTTCCAAGAATGAACTCGTTCCATGTCAACCCCTCAACTTTGGACACGTAATGGTAAGATGGTGCCAAAAAATCAGCCTCAATCAACATGGTGTTCAAACCACTTGATTGGAGCAAATGAGCAAGATTCAACGAAAAGAATGATTTCCCGCTTCCTCCCCTGAAACTTACAATTGAAATGATCACAGGTTGATTTATGCCACTTTCATTAAATACTTTTCGAGTTGAGCAAGATTTATTAAGGCAAAGGATTTTTTCTTATCGTTGAAACTGTATTTTCATATCCTCTCTCTCCTTTCCAATAACCAATTCAAAGAGGCAAGGATGGAGATTGAGGCAGTCCCTTCTGGCTCTTTCCTTTTTGAAATTCTTATGAGCCTTTATTTGGAGTTTTCACAACAATACACACAAGCGGCTGATTTTGCAACCAATGCTTGGAAAAGAAATGGGAAAAACGAAATGGAAACCCTGATGGCTCTTTCAAGATTATTGACATGCTATTTCAAGATAGGCCTGCATGAAAAGGCATTGACTGCATTACACGAAATACCAACGAATGAGCTGAATGAGCAAAATCTCTATTGGATTCATTCAATTCGGAACAATGAGGCCATGATCCAAATTGAACTAGGAAATTATGATTTGGGCGCACAAATTGCAAGAAATGCTGTGAAGCTTGCAAAGATGTTGGGTGACCAAAAAAAACTCGGTCATTCCCTTAACACTCTTGCAATAGCCCTTGAATGGTCAGGGAAAATCGAATTGGCGAAAAAGACATACCAGGAAACATTGAAAATAAAGCAAGAAGCAAATGACGAATTGGGTTATGCCATAACCCTTTGCAATCTTGGTGCATTGATGTCAAATCTTGAAAATCCCAAGGATTCAGAACAAATGTATCTTGAAGCCCTAACTATCTTCCAAAAGCATGAACGTATTTCCAACATTGCAAAAACACACGAACTAATGGGATTTATACAAACCAAGATGGGTCGCCAAGAGCCTGCAATTTCCCACTACCAACAAGCAGTCCATCTTGCTCAAACTCTAGACAACGAATTTCTCAAGGCAACAACACTGAAAAGCCTCATTGGCTGTCTCGCTTCAGCAGGCAAAATCAAGCAGGCTGAGGAATTATTGCCACAATTGAAAGATATTGTGAAGAATGAGGGATTTTCTTCACTTGAAAACAGTATCAAACTTATTGAGGCATCAATCCTGAAGCAAAAACCAAGGACTTCCAATAAGGTTCGAGCACAGGAAATCTATAGGAATCTTCTTTCTCAACCTACCTCCTATGAAATATCATTTGCCTCATTGACAAACCTGATTGAGCTGGGAATTCTCGAATGGGAGGACTATGCCAACGAAGAAGAAAGAAACCTGATTGCACAAGAACTTGAATCCATGCTCGATATCCTTGAGAAAGAGATTGCAAATTATGATTCAAATGGTCTCCTCGCCGAATTCCTGTTCTTCAAAGGAAAAATCAATTGCCTTTGGGGAAACATCAAGGAAGGGTTGATCCTCCTCAACCAATCATCACAGATTGCCCAAGCAGACGGATGGTCTCAATTGGAGTCAAAGGCAAAACATGCAATCGAAAACATCAAACGTGGATCATTTCATTTCACACCTTCTGATTTCTCCAATTCCGTCCAACAGCTCAATCTCCATCTAGCCTCATTCTCAACATCACTAAAGCAAAACCAAGTCGACAACTTCTATAAAATGCTGAATTCACGTTTCGGCCAAAAATAACGACCCTGCAATCAAATTGCTAAATAATTGAGTAATTACTGATCCATCAATTTCTGCATTAAGAAGAATTAAATATCAATGTGTAGCTTGCTCATTGTGAATGATGATTATGTGACCATCAGCACCACATTCAGCGGATCACATGCTGAACTGATCCGCCAACTCGAAAATACCTATCACTGCTCAAAACCCGCGGCCCTTCGAATTTTCCTTAGCCAATACATTTCTGGTGCCTTGGTCGAACTCAACCTTAATTTGCGAGAAAGGATTGTAGAATACCTGAAAAATCCGCTGATCCAAAAGCAGTTTGGCATAACATCTGTGGAGGGATTCGTCGATTTTGCTGTCAATCTTGCATTACAAACCTTTGCAAATACATTGGGGGACTTGAGAAGCCCCAACGTCCAAATGATGCTTGATGAAGATGAACTCGAAGTGGCACGTGTCCTTGTCAGGCATTCCGAAACTTCAGAACATTTCGGGGGAATGAGTCCTGAAAGCATTGCCTCAATTATTTCCCTAAAACCTAGATATGTCATGCAAATCCTTACAAAATTTGAGGAAAACGGATGGGTAATGAAAACCAAGCTTGGAAAATATGTTGTTCAACGAAGAAATCCTACGACCTCCAACTTTTTTTTATAATTGGTTTTATTTTTGCATTCGTTTGTGAAAATGGTTTATTGTTCAACCCGATTTTTTTCTATTGGTTTCATTATCTGGAAATGCGAAAAATGCCCTGCTGTCTTTTCGACTGATGGTGATCTCATGCTTGAACCACCATATGTTGGATATCTACAATCTTGTCCTGAATGTGGAAGTAAGGAATTTTCTCCACTTCACATACTTTCCTAATTATTATAAGATCTCTTCATTCAAAATTTAAAAACCAAATGAAACTTTCAGTTTGGATTGAGTGTATCCCCTCCGCCACCTCCACCACCAGAAGGATCCATTGTTGAAACCATGGTAATATTAAGTTGTATGTATGAACCTGTTTCATCTGAATTTTCATAAAATGTTTTAACATATGTTTGACCAGTCTGGTTTAAATCTGTTATTGTAAAACAATTATAACCATCACTGTTTCGAGGAACTATATTATCATTGCTTGAAGCAAAATCCCATTCCTCCATTTTCACACACAGGTTGGTGTTTCCATACACATTATAGGTTCCAAATGTTTCTGGACCAATGTATTGTAAGGGTGTAACATCATAATTTGTTGTATCATATTCATATAAAACTTGCCCATCCTTTTCAAATTTGAACCTCAGAATAATTTCATTGTTATTATCAAAAAACCGTGTAAATTTATTTGAGGGATCATAAAGTTGAGATGTATAATACCCATATTTAATGAAGTAAACATATTGGATTTGGGCAGAATTATTATTTATATTATTTGCAAGGAAAGTAAGTAATAACATTCC
>WAKA01000151.1 GCA_015523565.1 Candidatus Heimdallarchaeota archaeon
GCCATTGCATTGATGAGTTTACTTGATGAACTTGATAAAAGACTAATTTATGAACTTAGATCAGACTGCACAAAGAGCGTTCGTGAATTGGCAAAGTCATTGGCTGAATCTCCCAGCACAATCTATAACAGAAAAAAAAGACTTGAAGACAAAGAAATTATCAGAAGATTTTCGATTAACTTGGATTTTAATCAACTCAATCTTGGGAAATCAGTCTATTTTTTAATAAAAATCAATTGGGGAGATGGAATTACAGCACAGACTGTTGCAAACCAATTGAAAGAAAAAAAGGGAGTTTTCCAAGTTACTCTGATCTCAGGTAAATATGACTTATTAGTCAAAATTCGCCTTCCATCACTGGATGACCTTCCAGCATTGGTTTGGGAAGAAATAAGGACTATTGAAGGAGTTGCGGAGCTTGAACAAATGCAGGTCTATGAGGAAATACTAAAGGAAGAAGATGTATTAGACCCATTCTTTTTTGGGGAAGAAGATTGAACTTTCTCCATATTTCATGAGCCAATATTTTTGTATCAATCTTTCGGACATGGAATAATGACAGATGCAATTGTCAAAATGGATGATTCCAATTTTGAAAATGTTTTGAAGACGCATGAAAAAGTGATTGTAGACACTTGGGCTGAATGGTGTGCACCATGTAAAGCTATTGCTCCAGTGTTTGAAAAATTGGCAAACACTTATGGGGATAAACTAACTTTTGCGAAGGTAAATACCGACGAAAACCTAAATTTTGCAAGACAGTTCAAGGTTATGTCGATTCCAACATTTCTTGTATTTGAAAAAGGAAAGCTTGTCAATAGATGGTCTGGAGCAAGACCAGACAAACTGACCCAAGAAGTCAAAAAATTAGCTGGTGACGATTAGATTTAAGGAATTCACCTATTTCTGAATCATTTAGCATACTCACAAAAATCCAAGTAATTTTTTCCATTTTAAATTTTTTACAGCAAATCCTTTATATAGAGACAATTATATATATAAACATAACAGGCACAAAAAAGTACCACCGATGGTGGTAAATTTTTTGGAGAGGAACATCATGAGAGAAACATGCTCAGACTGTGGTAGCACTAAAATAATCGAACGGTATAGGGAAGGAACAATGGTTTGTGGAGATTGCGGACTTGTCATTGACACCATAATTGACACTAGTTCTGAAATAAGAAGTTCCGTAAGCTCATCAGGGAACATAATTGAAAGAACAGGAAGTCCAATCTCCAATCTTCGACCTGACATGGGATTTTCAACAGAAATTGGCAATCAGTCAAGGGACGCCTATGGGACTAGAATCTCAGCCTTAACAAGGGAACGGATGAGAAGACTTAGGTGGCTTAATTCAAGGACGTCAAAGTCAGAGATAAGAAATTTGAGGGTTGCCTTAAGGGAATTGAAAAGATTGGCAGCTGCTCTTCAACTTTCCCAAGACACTGCATCAACTGCATCAATGTACTACAGAAAGGCGCTCAAGGCAAAATTAATTAGAGGGAGATCAATCAACTCCATGATTGCCGCAGCAGTTTATTTGGCCGCCAGAAAACACAATTTTGCCATAGTCATAAAGGATCTCGAAGAAGTAAGTACAGTCCCCAAGAAAATCATTGCAAGATGCATGAGAGTTTATATGCAAGAGCTGAAAATCAAACCAGAACCAACCAATCCCGAAATGATGGTTTCTAGGTTGGCTAGTAAATTGGAGTTGACACCCGCCACTCAAAAGGAAGCCTTGAAAATTTTGAGACAAACAAGAAATAGGAGATTGGATATGGGCAAATCCCCAATGTCAATTGCCGCGGCCGCAATTTATTTGGCCTGCTTGAGAACTGGAGAAAGAAGGACACAACAAATGGTTTCACAAGCAGCCATGACTACACCAGTCACTTTGAGAAATCGCTACAGAGAAATTTCACAGGCGTTGACAATTGATGTAGAAGTCAAGAGAGGCGCGGCGGCAACACCCGTTTATTTCAAATCACCCTATGACCGTGACGTACCCACTCGAAAAGAAAAATAGAATGAAATACCTCTCCAATTAATAAAAGTGAAAGAACCTGTCCTAAACGAATTATCTTTATATTAGTCAAATCAAAAACCGATTAAAGAGGATTGAATATGGACGTTTTTGCAATAGCAACCCAAAAGCCAGTCACATGTAAACCAAACGAGATTCTAGGAAATGCAGTTTTAATTATGGCCGAAAAAAAATTCAGAAGACTTCCAGTTGTAATTGATGAACAACTAGTAGGGATTATTACAGCCAATGATACCTTGAAGGCATTGGAAGATGAGGGAATGCAGGCATTAACCAAAGAAGTTTCAGATTTCATGGTACATGACCCGATTGCGGTCAATAGAACAACAAGTTTAGGAGAGGCAACACAAATCATGTTTGAACATGAATTTGGAGGATTGCCTATTGTAGATGATGATTTTATACTTGTGGGGATTATAACAGAAAGGGATCTAGTAAAAGAATTTGTTGAATCAATAATAGATGCAAATCTTTCTGACTTTGTTGCACAACCTGTGACTGCAAGTTTTACAAAGTCAAAAATTAAGACAGTCATCAAGAGAATGACAAAAAATAAGACTAGTAGAGTATTGCTTACAAGTTCATCAAAGTCAAAGTTGAAGGGGATCATATCATCTTCAGACATTTTGTCATATGTTGCAGACAAGTACATTAGGGAACATATTGATGATCAGGAATTGGAATTGCCTGCAAAGGAGATTGCAGCCACAAATCTGATAACAGTGAACATCAATTCATCTGTCAAGGAGGTTGCAGACGTATTGTCCAAACATAATTTCGGAGGAGTTCCTGTAGTTGACGATAATGGCGATTTAGTTGGTATCTTTTCAGAAAGGGATTTATTGCACATCATTGGAATGTATGGATTGTTCTAGGTGGATATTGATTGAATGAGGAATTGATCCAATTCTTTCAAGAAGTTAAATTCACACTTGAAACAAGAAAAGAAAGACTTGTAGATAGGAAAATACAAAAGATAAAAAGGGAAGGAGCAGTACTTGTTCCTTTGATAGTGATGCCCAGTGTTAAAAAAATTGAGGAGATATATCTTATATTAGTGAAAAGATCAAATCAAATGCGAAACAACCCAGGAGACATGGCATTTCCTGGTGGAATTGCCGACAAGGGTGAAACACCAAAGGAAACTGCACTTCGAGAAGCAACAGAAGAGATTGGAATTAATGGTGATGAAGTTGAAATACTGGGATTAATGGATGAATTTGTTTCGCAAAGTAACACATTGGTTAGAGCAGTAATAGGGAAACTTGAATTACAAAGGAACATGGACCTGCAAGAATTGTTTGATCCAAAAACTAAAGAGAATACGGTTACGCTAGCAATCCCCTTGGAACATTTTTTAAACAAGAACAATTATTATAGTGAACCTTATTTGAAACAATTAAATGGCAAAGTCAAAAAGGGGTACATCAGGTATTTTGACATCAATGATTATCTTCCAGGAGAAAAGGTTTGGGGGTTAACTGCAACAATCATACGACGGTTTTTAGATTTGCATTTTAACCATGACCTTCCGGAAGAGCCATTATACTAACAAAATGAATTTTTCTTACGGAAAATGTGCTTTTGCTTTGCAATGATTTATTATACTAAGTAACTAAATTAATGTGATGAGTGTTACCCATAAAAAAAAGGAAAAGAAATCCATATTGAAGAAAATTGGGGAAAAACTAGGAAAGAAGGAAAGTACAGATGATCTTATTGAAGAAACATTGACTGAACTAAAAGACATTGTTAGTTCAATGAAAGATGTTTTTGAGGAATTTGACGAGTCATACACAGAAACACTAAAACAGAAAAGAGGGACATTAGGTAAGCTAAAGTCAACACTTCCTTCTTTTATGAAACCTGATGAGATAAAGAGGGAGGAGAAAAGACTTCAAAAAATAAGGAGAAACAAATCAACTCTTGCGGCACTTGAGGATTCAATTGCTAAATTGGATATTGCCTTGAGAACCTCCCGAAAGAATTATGAAGAAATTGGAGATGCCTATCTTAATTTAGTGAAAATGGAAGCTGGGGGGAAGGAGGATGAAGCGATCAAAAAGGTTGAAGAACGGATGAATCAATTGGAGGGGAATATTGCAGAGGCAATGAGTCAGTTGACTGCACAGATTGGTTTAATTAAAAATTCATTGGATAATATGGCGGGACAGTTGGAAGAGCAGGGCGTAATAATAAAGGGGATCGATGAAAAGGTGGATGTGCTGGATTCGAAACTTGATAAGGCCCAGCAATTGATAAAAGAGGTTAGCAGAAAGATTACAGGGAACCGTGTAATTATTTTAATTGCAATTACAGCCATTTCAACAGTTATTTTAAGTGGAATGATAAAGTGAGCAAAACCTAAAATAATCATAAATAGGATAAAATGATTATTGATACGAGGTGAAAAGTATTCCTTTAGACATAGAAAAAACAAAAAATTATCAAGAAGCAGTAAGAACAAAGAAACTTTTGGAACTATTAAGGTATTATTATCAGACACAAGAAAAATTTGATGAAATGGATCTAGGTGACTTTTCCATTAGGGACCTCCTTCTTTTCATGAGTGACTATGGATTTCCAAAAAGACAATTCGTTGAAGATGTAAAGCCAATTCTTGATCAGATTAATGAAGAAATAAAAACATTGGAGGAGAAACTCAAACTTGCCAGATTAAGGGAAATAGAAGATAAAAACCTCAATTCACTCTTGATAATCCCATCGTGGTCTGAACTTATTGGGCGTAAAACATTGGGTTTCTATCTTAATAGACCAGTTATAGAAATCAGGAAAGATACAATTATTATGCTTAACAATGAGATAGAGATCGTTTTGGATAAACTTGAGCAGGAAATTGCCATGATAACTGGACCAGGAATACTATTCACAGAATTTAGTTTGGATAAGGGAAAGTTCATCACAAATGTAAGAGAAATCAATATGCTGATTTTGCCGATGGAACTTTTCGAGAAAATGATGAATGCCCCCCCTATTTTTGAAGGGGAAATCCATGGAAGCACAATTAATGAAATGGTGACATTAATTCCATTTTCAATTATTGAAGAGGCATATTCCATTCAAGCCATGCTCAGAGGAGTTATTTCAAGAAATATTTTTCTTCCCAACAAACCAGCCATTGATGCATTCAACAATTTAATTAAAGACACACATTCATTTCATGTAAGTAATGGATACAGTATTTTGTCTGCACATCCAGACTATTTCAACAGATTATTGCTGACAGGAGATAAAAACCCCAATGCAATTACAATTGGAGACAGTTCATATTCATTGTCAAGCGCAGGCATAGCGTCAATAGTGGATGGGAGAAAATTATTGAATGAACTCATTCCAGAAAAATCAAAACAGGAAAATCTTCTTCTGAAAATTCGAGATGTTAAATTCCAATACATCAAAACTGGAGAAAGCCTAATTTACGATTGGATGCCTTAAAATATTTTTGTGTAAATTTGGATGCATTTTCCTTAAGAACATATTGAATTTTTATCGAAGGAGTTTTGATATATTGTTTCATTATTCGAATGACTAGCATTTCCCTTTTTGATTTTCAAAAAAGGATTGATAAGAGATTTTCCATTAAATTGAATCCCTGCTGAAATACCATACCATTTTTTCGAAAGAATAATAAGTTAATAAATAGAACTTGTGCATTTATTAATGGAAAGAACCTAAAGACATTGCTTTTTTTGACGAGGCGGAAGATTGCAGGGCAACAAGAACACGTTGTAGATTATAGCCATCTGTAAAATTAGGGCTTAAAGACCGACCCGTTTTTATCCCTGCTGAAAAATCATGCAAAAGCTTGTAAAATGGACCAACTAAAGGATGGACATTTTCAAAATGAGGAATTGAATGGTTTGACGGGATTTTGAGGAGTTTAGGCTTATCATCTTCACTTAATCGTCCTCCCCAAACTCGCCCATGTTCATCAATCGAAAGACATCCTTCCTCACCATAAAATTCAATGGTAGTTCCCTTACCAAAAGGGGAAACTGAACTTGCCTGCATAATTCCAGAGGTAGTGCCTGCGATTTCAAAAATAGCACTGAAAGAATCATCTGCCGATACCTGTTTCATTTTGCCTGTCTTTTTGTTTAACCTTTTTTTGACATGGGTTACAGGTTGTCCATAAACCCGATCGATGCGCCCAAAAACTTGAATTAAAAGGTCAATATAATGAGACCCAATAGAGAAAAGCACACCTCCACCTTCCGATTTTTCACTCCACCAATTGTATCCTCTTTTTCTTGGATTGATACGACTTGAGTTTCGAAGTATGATTGTGAAGTCACGTATTTCTCCGATATAACCTGATTTCAACAATTCAAGAAGATATGAGCGGTTGGGGATATAACGGAATTCCAAATTGACCATCCCAATCAAACCGTGCTCCTCGATGCTATTTCGCATACGTTCCGCATCCTTCAATGTGACACTTAATGGTTTCTCACAAAGGACATGCTTATTTTCTTCAATTGCACTAAGAACCATTTCAGAATGATATTTCGGAGGGGTAACAATGCTTACTACATCAATTTCAGGGTTTGAAACCACTTCTTTCCAATTGGTGGACCATTGAGGGGCATCAATCCGTTTTGCAATTACTTTGGTTTTTTGGGGATCTTGTCCTGCAATAATAATAGGATCAAAGTCTGGATGCAATTGAAATCCTGGATAATGTACCAAAGAACCAAAACCTGTTCCGATTATACCAACCTTTAGAACCATACCTTATGCAAACACGGAATTTATTCTTATTAAACAATATGGAGTAAATAAAATATTAAGCAATGAATTAAAAGGCATTTCTTAAATATATATTTTTCTGTTTTCCCGATCCTAGTAATCCTACAATCTTTATATTATATATTTTGTTAGACTATAATTGTGATTTCATGGGAGAAAAGAGATTAAAATCAAATCAAGATGACGATCTTGTTGCTCAATTGATTGATGAAATTGGCGGCAATAAGCTGACCATTTCGTTTACGAATCCCAAAGCCCCCATATTCCTTAAAAAAAATGGGAGGGGACGCATTTCATCGATTACTTTCAACAAACCTGCCACAGTTGTTCCATCTTCAATCTTTCATTTCCCTAGTTTAGAAAGGCTTTTCTTGAAAATCAAACCTAAGGATTCAGTTGAATTGCAGAAATTTGTATCAGGCAATCTGAAAGAGTTTCAACTTGAATTGGTCAATAAAGGTAAGCATGTTAACGGATTGGAAAATCTAAAATCAGGAAATAATCTGGAATTTGTTAAAATCAAGAACATATTTAAATTGAAATCATCCAACCTTCCACCTGCAAAAAAAACAGTGATACAGGAATGTACATTGGAACTTAATTCACCAATCATCAGTGAATGGGTGATTCTAGACAATTCGACAATTCAAGGGTCTAAAAATTCTAAGAAGGAACTTGACTCAAGAAATTGCAAAGGGTTAAGGATAATCAATACAAGGTTCATGTTGAAACAGCCTCTTTCCAAGTTGTTTTCAGGTGTTAGATCGTTGATTATAGCCAATTCAGAATTTTCATACAAAAAACTTGAATTGGAACTTCTTCCATTAAATCAATTGATAATTGAAAATACAGAAATCGATCCACCAAAGTCATTGGCACACACAAACCTAGAGAATCTTAGTTTATGCAATTTAAATTGGAAAAGACTCCCCTTGTTACCTCGATCGATTAAATCAATTGTATTAAAAGACCTTCCAGATGTTAAGTTGTTCGAATCAATTTCTTCTGATGTCAAGCTTCATTATGAGAACGTGAAAGTCAAAAGCCAAAATGACCTATTGAAAAGATTGAATGGGATAATATCAATTAACACATCAAAATTGGTGTGCTATGATGTTATCAAATATTGGCTTAAGTTCATTGATTCATGTCTTTATAGCTCTGCGAATAGAAGTTTAACCATAAACAATAAAATGCATTTTTTGCGAAGGGATTTGAGATTCAAAGAAGAAAGAAAACCATCATGGGATGTAAGCCCAATGCCAGGTGAATTTATCATTACCCCCATAAAAAACAAACGATATCACTATATAATGTTTGTTTTTTTGGATTTTGACACACAAATTTGGCCAGTGGCAAAGATTGAATTTAAGACACAAGATATTAAACCTCTGATCAATGGATTGAAGGCAAAGGATTTTTATGTTGTAGAAGATGAAGAATTCAACATATAAGTCAGAAGCCTTTTGTAATTTACCAAAAAAGAAACAATGCATCTAGAATATAAAGGAAAATTATTTAACAAGCAAATCATTTAAGAATTTGGTAAAGGGCTTGTGGTGAAGTGGAATCACATTGGCCTTCGGAGCCAACGTCCCGGGTTCGAAACATTAAATTTTGCGGATTTGATGCGAATGTCCCGGCAAGCCCTTTCATTTTTCTGCAAAAACAGAGAGTTAATAACTGATGAAACCGTTTAAAATATGGCGATGAAGAAAAAACCCCAGAAGGAGCTTTTAGCAATGAATTCCACACGACAATTCTGAGCCAATTTTCAACCAACATATTTGATGGACATTAATTCCAAAATCTCACCTGCTGCTTTTATTAGAGCCATTATGACTTGAGCTCGTTTATGCATTCTAGAAAGTGCTTCGAATTCTTTCCAATCATTTGAAGTTTTGAAGTAACCTGCCTCCACTTCCATTCCCTTTTCAACAACATTGTCTCGTAATTCTTCAATTCCACGAACTAGTTTCAATGCGTCATCAAAACTTGTGTAAACAATTTTGATTGCTTCACCCAAGTTTTGGCTGGAAGTTTTTATTGCATCAGAAACAAATTTTATGTCTGCTGTAAAATTACGTGGAAGGCTTTCATTGTATTCTTTGACAGTTCTTGCGGTTCGTGCGAATTCGTCCAAAATATCGTCAATCCGCCTCAGGAGTTTTGCACGGTCGAGGGCAAGATAGGGAACTGACTGTTGCGTCGCAAAATGCCTGTTAAGTTCATCACGCACCCTATCACCCTTTTCTTCCAAGTCAAGTACAAGCATGATTTTTTCCATATTAATTTCTGGACTGAAGATTATTTCGCTTATTAGTTTTCCCCCTTCAGAAATGAGATCTGCTAGTTCAAAGAATTTCTCTTTTTCTTCTTTTTTATTCATGATAAAGTCCTCCTAAATTATCAAAAGAGCAAGATGCCAGACAAAAAACGTAGTCGCAGCCGCTGCGAACGGCGTTCCAATTGCAGAGACAGCAATTTTGTATACGGTTCTCATATTGATTTTACTCTTGTTTGCCACTGCAACCCCCAAAAATGACGATACAAGCACATGAGTACCAGAAATCGGAATCCCAAGACTTGCGGAAGTCGTCGTGACCAAAGCAGTTGCAACCTGAACAGCCACGGCAGTTGTAGGGCTAAGCTCAACAATTTCATTTCCAAGGGTAACAAGTACCCTTCGACCGATTATGATAAGACCTATTGCCATAAAAGTGCCACCCAGTATCAATGGTAATCGAACAAATAGACTGTCTTCAGTTCCAGCAATGGATTGAAAAAGTGGAATTAAAGGAGCAACTGAATTTGAAACATCGTTTGCCCCACGTGAAAATGCAGTAATGCAGACGGCTACAAGCAATCCATTGGCAAACATCATCTCTATTCGATCCACATCATCTAACCCTTTGATGTATGCCTTTTTTAGTCGTAAAACAAGCTTCATTATAATAAAGGCGCCAATAAACCCTAACACAGGAGAAATTATCCATGAGCTGACGATTTTTATTATCACATCCATTTTAAGCGCGTCACTTTTACCCAGAATTAAAGACATGGCAATTGTGCTTCCCACCATAGTGTGGGTTGTTGAGAGGGGGAGTCCTTTTAATGACCCAAGAATAAGCAATAACCCTACAGACAGGAGAATGACAAGGATTTGGAGAGTGGTATATTCAGCATCCGTTAAATCTGACCCTACTGTTTTTGCAACTTTAAAACCTAGTGTGGATGCCCCAATAATTACAATAATTCCCCCCAATAGAACAGCTTGATTAACGCTAAGCCTTTTGGATCCGATTGCGGGAGCAAAAGTCTCATCATTGGCGCCAATAGCAATGGCAAGAAACATTGACAAGGAAGTCAGGATAAGAATAAAATTCTCCATAAACTTTTTTTATTGTGTAGACAAGTGATTTAAAACCTTTGTTTAAAAAATTGGGATTTGTAAAAAATGAACAAAAAACAAAAAGAACAAAGAGAGACAATGTATTTTTGGTTGGTCAAAAAATCTTCACGCATCTTAGGCAAATGAATTCGAATTCAGATGTTCGTGCAGTTCCTTTTCTGAAGTGATAGGGAGCGAACAGACAGAGCCTTCACAAATGAATATGGTTTCCTTGACATATTGTGTCCTTCCTTCAATTGCAGGCCATTTTGGCAAGGGAATTTTAGGGACCCAACGGTAAACAAGGCGAATTGGAAGGTAATAACGTAAGCATTTGTCAATTAATGTACCTTCATTGATTTCGACGATTTCTTTATATTGATCGTCATAATATGGTCTCGACAAGAAAAATTCCCCAAGAACAATTCCCATTTCGGGAGCTTTTGAGAGGATACGATCGATAATAAGAGCCCCTCTTTCAATGAGTTCAGGCATTAACATATATTTGCCTAATTTGTAAAGAACTTGAAGCATAACACTTACAGGAGATGGAATGGAAGTATCCGAAAAATCGATGGGGTTATCAAGAATGTTTTCCTTTGACAGGAAATAATTTTTGGTCTTGAAATCATAAAACTTGTTGGCAAGTCTGGTGATTTTCAAAGCTTCTGTGACGTATTTGAAATTACCAGTTGTTTCATATGCGTCTAGACAAGCCCTGGCAAGAAATGCATAGTCTTCTAAAATTCCTTCAATTTGGCGGGATGCATCAATTGGCACAATTCGGAGAACGGATGAGCTTGTAAGAGCATTGTCAAGGAGAAAATTTAAGGCAGTCAAAGCCATTTCCTTTGTTTCATCGTCCCCAAATGCCTGTGAAACTGTAAACAGTGAAGAAATAAGGAGTGAATTCCATGAGGTTATTATTTTTGTATCAATATCAGGTTTAATCCTTTTTTCTCTTTCTTTAAGCATTATTTCCTTTGCAATTGCAATCTCCCCATTAATTTTCTCTGCTGATAAACCTGTGTCCTTAACAAGTTCTTCAATTGTTTTGGTTACTGAAAGCACATTCATCCCATGTTCTTCAGGATGATGGGGGTCTGTAAAATTGCCCTCTTCCGTTATTCCAAAATAAGTTGAAATAATGGATGCCTGCATTGGCGTCAATTTTTGCTTATTTACAAGTTGGTCAATTTCATGTTTTTTCCAAACATAGTGTTTACCTTCCCTATGTTCTGATTCAGCATTCATACTTGCATAAAATGCGCCATTTTCATCCATCATATCATCTTTCAACCAAGAGATAGTCTGGAAAACGCTTTGACGGATCTCATCATCATGATCCAATTGCCAAAGTTCAGAAGCTAGTTTAATAAGTTCTGCATTATCGTAAAGCATTTTCTCAAAATGAGGCACTAGCCAATGTTCATCTACAGAATATCTGGCAAATCCGCCTTTAAGTTGATCATAAATTCCCCCTTTTCGCATCTTGAGATAAGTGAACTTGACAAAATTGAAAATTTTCTTGTTGTGTGTTTTTATAGAATAATACAATAAAAATCGAAATAGGGAAACATGGGGAAATTTAGGATGGTGACCAATCCCCCCATTTTCCCAGTCAAACTTATTTGCAATTTGTTGCACAATAATAGGAAGTAAATCTTCATCCCATTGTCTTTCCCCATCTTGCAAAATATATTCATTGAGTTTTGTAATTCCAGTGCCTAGTGCTTTTGCTTGCTGGATAACAGTTTCGCGTTGTTCTTTCCATAATTGAGCGATTCTTTGTGAAACTTGAATAAATGAAGGAAGTCCATGTCTTGGCTTATTTGGGAAATACGTCCCCAAGTAAATGGGATCACCATTTGGGGTAAGCCAAACAGAAAGTGGCCAACCACCTCCCTTTTGATGCACAAGTTGATAAAGGTCTTGAAAAATTTTGTCTATTCCAGGGTGTTCCTCCCTGTCTATTTTGATGTTGATGAAATTTCGGTTCATGAATTTGGCAACATCGGGATCTTCAAAGCTTTCTCTGGCCATGACATGGCACCAATGGCAAGAACTATACCCAATAGAAATAAAAATCGGCAAGTCTTTTTTTTGGGCAAGATCAAAAGGTTCTGAGCCATAAGGCCACCAATCAATTGGATTGTCCTTATGCTGGCGAAGATATAGGCTCGTTTCTCGGCTAAGGCGGTTTGCCATGAGATAAAAACAATAATATAGCTTTTAATCTTTTGACAATGGGGAAAGTCTAATAGAAGTCAATAAAACAAAAAACCCTATTAAGAAATAATGCCAAATTTATGCCAAGTTGAATAGATTTTTAATATACATGTTTGTTGTTTATCAGGAAGAGGTACATGAATAAAGTGGATAAAGTAAAACGACCAGATCATTATCAGTGTCTGAAATGTGCATCAAGATTTAATGATGCGTTATTGGAAAAGGAGATGATTGACGGATTTTATTATGTAATAGCAAAATGCCCAAACTGTAAATCAAGTAAGTTAAAAATCTCTTGGTGGAAAAAAGAGCAAATCTAAGGAGTACTTTTACAAAACGAAAACTTCATTAAAATAAAGTATATGATTCTCACATGTTGGAATTGGAAAGAGATACGGGAGTGAAAAAAGCTACCGACATACTTACTGTTGAAGATTTTGATTCTGTGGAATTTTGGGTTGGCAATGCTTATCAGGCGGCGTATTATTATCAACACGCATTTGGTTTTCAACCAGTTGCTTGGGCAAGTTTGAAAACAGGAAACAGAAAGTTTGCATCTTATGTCATGCAACAGGGGGATGCAAAAATAGTGTTGTCAGCGCCATATTCGCCTACCAGTGAAATGGCAGCACATCAAATGACACATGGGGATGGGGTCAAAGTAGTGGGATTAACTGTTAGAGACATAGAGGTGGCTTGGGAAAATGCTTTGGAAAGAGGGGCAAAAGGATTACAGGAACCAACAGAAATGAAGGATGATTATGGTAGCGTAAGAGTTGCAACCATTGCCACTTATGGAGATGTGGTTCACAGATTTATTGAAAGAGACAACTATGATGGTTTGTTTCTTCCAGGATACCAAGAATATAAGGCACCTGTAGAAGTTCCTGAAAGAGGAGTCACACGCATTGACCATATTGTAGGTAATGTCAATTGGCACCAAATGGATCCCACAGTCCAGTTCTACCACAATGTATTTGGATTTGATACTTTTATTGAATTTACTGAAAATGATATCGCCACCCAATATTCTGCATTAAGATCCAAGGTAGTAAGAAATTATAACAATAAGGTAAAAATGCCAATCAACGAACCTGCATTTGGCAAGAAGATGTCACAAATTGAAGAATACATCAATTATTATCATGGAGCAGGAGTACAACACATTGCATTGAGTACAGACAATATTGTTGAAACTGTCAAATCAATGAGGGAACAAGGTGTTGAATTTATCCGCGTACCTCGAACCTATTATGACAATTTAATTGAAAGAGTTGGGGAAATTGAGGAAGATGTCGAAGTTTTAGCTGAAAATGGGATATTAGTGGACAGAGATGATAAAGGATATTTGCTTCAACTGTTTACCCGCCCAATCCAAGATCGTCCCACATTTTTCTTTGAAATCATTCAAAGGAAAGGAAGCGAAGGATTTGGTAAAGGAAATTTCCAAGCATTATTCGAGGCAATTGAAAGAGAACAGGCAGAGCGGGGCAACCTATAATTTCTTCTTTTTTCTTAATTTCATTGGAAAAGATAAAAAAGTAAGCAGTCTGATTTGATGATTAAGGTGATATAATGCGCCGAATAAAATTAATAACACTACTTTTGGTATTTGGATTGTTTAGCAGTCAAATTCCAATGACTAATGCCGCAACTCTCGACACTGCGTTGCTCGAGCCTATGTTGGTCATTGGAGGAACACAAGGATCAGGTCAAGCACAGTTTGATGAACCCGACAGCGTTTATGTGGATGCAAATGGGAATATCTATGCAGGGGATACAGTAAATCTAAGGGTTCAGGTTTTTGACAAAGATGGAAATTTCCTTAGGGAAATGACTGGATTTACACCAATTGAGGATGCTGTAAACAATGAGGTACAAGGAATTGGGGAATTACCAAACGGCACCATTGTTGTAGTTGAAAAGGCAGGAAATCTGTATTTCTTTGACCATGATGGTACAACACCGAATGCAAAAATACCCATGCCAGAAAAAGCGGCAGATGAAACAAATAGAGATACACAGGGATTGGCAGTAGATCCAGTCACAGGTTTTATTTACATTACAGATCAGCCAAACAACAAAATCCTCTACTTTAGTCCCGATGGTGAATTTATTGGAGAAATTGAATTGCCACAATTCTCTACACCTGAAAACATGGTTGTCGATAATAGTAAGGGGATAATTTATGTTTCTTTGGAAGGTCAAAGACAAATTGCAGTATATGGACTTGAAAATGGAACACAAATAACCACATTTGGAAAAGAGTATGCAACAATGAATTATGAAGGATTGGCACTTGATCATATGGGCAACATCATTGCAGTTGATGAGGGTCCAGACACTAAATCAAGTTCTAAATATTCAAGAATAATCATCTTCAATGGAACAACATATGAACCCATTGCCGCATTTGGAAGCACAGCAGGAACAAAGAAAGGTCAATTCATTTCACCTGATGGAGTGGCATTTGACTATACAAACAAAAGGGTTGTTGTGGCAGACCAAGGAAATTATAGGATACAAGTGTTTGATTATAATAGCCCAGTTAAAATTAACCCTATTGATGATAAATCAATTCCAATCAACAAGGTAAATGAAGATAAGTTTGGATGGGTAATTGGCGGGGCATTGTTTGGAGGGACATATACCCTTAAAATGAATGGAACAGAAGTTGAATCAGGCAGTTTCAAATATGGTCAATTTGTTGGTCCGGATTTGACAAAATTAGCTAAAGGAACATATGAATATGAGATAACAGCAGAGGACAAGGATGGAAATACAGCCACAGATAGCGCCGTTTTGAAGATTACGGAGGCAGTTGAAGAAACCTCTTCAAACACTTCCTCAGCTGGAGAGAAAAAGTCAGTACTTCCTGTGTTGCCTATTGTTTTCGCACTTGTTTTCATCCCATTCATTGAAATTATAAGAAGAAGAAAGTTGAATTAGTTACGGTTCATCCTCTCCTAAGAAAACTTATTACTATTCTCATATTCAGTGATTCATGGTTGACAAAAATAGAATTTTACCAGTATTTCCATTAGTCAAAGGAAAAACAGTCAAACAGGCTCATGCTGGATTTAAGGAAATTGATGGAATCCCAACCTATGAACATGAACATGGTCGCCAAGGATTTTTTGGAAAGGTATCCCATCTATACCACAAGAATCCGCCGACAGATTTCATAAAAGTTGATGATGGACCATTTAAACCATACATGATTGACACTACAAAAGTGGAACCAACAGATAAGGATGATGCGTGGGGAAGCCCGTTAACTATCATGGAAAACAATGACTTGAAGATCAGGATATCAAAAAGAACGGAACCAATGCCATTTTATTACAAATCAACAGATTCAGATGACATCTGGTTTGTCCATAAAGGAAAAGGAGTAATGGAGACAATTTACGGACCGTTAACATTTGAAAGAGGGGACTATATTGTCATTCCAAGAGGAACCATCTACCGTTTAGTTCCAGAAACCAATGACAATCACTTTTTGTTGATTGAAAGCACTGAAGAAGTCAATATACCAGACAGGGGGATGCTCGGTCCAACAGCCTTATTTGACCCTGCAGTATTGGAAACACCTGAACCTCAACCTATTGATGATGACCGAGAATGGGTTGTTCGTTTTAAAAGACAGGGGACATATACCCACTATACATTCCCACATAACCCAATAGATGTAATCGGATGGAAAGGAGATGTCACCCCTATCAAACTTTCAATCAGGGACTTTAGACCAGTCAATTCGCACAGATATCATTTACCCCCAAGTGTCCATACAACTTGGATTAGCCAAGGATTTGTGGTTTGCAGTTTTGTCCCAAGACCATATGAATCTTCTGAAGACGCCTTGAAAATACCATTCTTCCATTCAAATGTGGAATATGACGAGGTCATTTTTTACCATGAGGGTGATTTTATGAGCAGAGACAATGTTGGAGAAGGATTTGTTAGTTTTCACCCTGCAGGATTTACACATGGACCACACCCAAAGGCATTGAAACGAGCATTTAAGCAAGACAAACCCATGACTGATGAATATGCAGTCATGATTGATTCGAGAAGACCATTGGAGGTTTCAAAAGAACTTGGGGAAGCACTAATGGAAGAATATTGGAAATCATGGCAAAGTGAATAAGATTAACTTGAGCAAAGCATTTTAAACAATCAATCAATTCTTTCGATGTGAATTTAGAGGAAGAGTTAAGGACAATAGAGTCAAAAATACATGATACCCCTAAAGAGCCCTTCATTGAGTTTATTGCTCCTCAAGATGCAGAAGACCCAACTTTGAAAAGAATGTATAAGCGAGTTTCCACTGCAAGGAAATCAGTAGCAAACATACATCAAAGCCAAAGTCTGATGCCTGCTGTAATTAAAAATCATCTTGATCTATACATGAGCATAATGTATAACAATGAGACGTCACTAGACCGTAGGCAAAGGGAACTTATTGCAACAGTTGTCAGTTTTAGCAATGGATGCAAATACTGTATAACACACCATTACGAAGCCTTATTGGAACATTGGAAGGGAGCACCCCTGCCAAATGACATTGTATTCAAGAAAAATCAATTGAACCAATTGGATCAATGCCTTGTTGATTTTGCGATTAAACTTACGTTGAAGCCATATGAAATTAAAAAAGAGGATGTGGACAAGTTGAAAAAAAATGGGTTGGATGACAAATCAATATTGAATGTGGTTCTTGTCATTTCTTATTTCAATTTTGTAAACAGGCTTGCATTAGGTACAGGTTGCCCATTGGAACCAAAAGAAGAAAGGGATTACAATTATTGAAAAAATAGCCTGTCCTTCACAATATGCTTTTTATGGAATAAGTACAATTTCACATTTGGATGACTAGAGGAGATATCATCAATTATTTGAAGCAGCGACCTGCAACCATAGCAGATTTGGTTAAAGCATTTGACCGACCAGCAGGAGCAATTGAAGAAGACATTGCACATATCAGAACTTCGCTTAGACATGATCCTGAATGGGAATTGATGGTACAAAGACCACAGTGCGAATTTTGTGGGTTCATTTTTGATGCCTCCCATATCAAAACACCGACAAAGTGTCCAGAATGCGGAAAAGAAAAGATAAAGCCAGCTGTTTTTAAAATTGAGAAAAAATAAGATGAATAATTGTGAGCAACATGAATAATGGAATAACAATATTTCCTGTTCAGGACATCCCAATTATTGAAAATGAGCAACATTTGTGGGAGATATTTCAAAATAAATTGAAGAATGTCATTAAAGATGGAGACATTCTTGTTTGTGCACATACCCCATTTTCAAGAGTGATGGGATATACAATCGATTTAACAAAAATAGAGCCAAGCAATAAGGCAATTGAAATTTCAAGGTTTTTGGAAAAGGAACCAAAAAAAATAGAAGCAATTCTTCAAAACAGTAGAGAGATTGTAAAAATAGGAAGAAAGGTAATTATTGCTGAAAACATGGCGGGAATCACATGTGCAAATGCAGGATTAGATGAATCCAACGCAGGAATAGGTAAGATGATTGCTGTACCTGATAATCCAGACAAACTTGCTTCAAAAATCAGATTGTTTGTCAAGGAGAAATTAAACAAAGATATTGCAGTAATTATTTCTGATACTGTTGGACGAGCCCTTAGACGCCATGCTGTTAACATCGCAATAGGAGTCAGCGGCTTAGACCCTGTGAAAAGCTATATTGGGAAAAAAGATCTTTTTGGAAGGGTCATGAGGGTCTCAACAATAGCTATCGCAGATGAATTAGCGGCTGCGGCAGAACTGATACAAGGTCAAAGCTCAGAAGGAAACCCCTTTGTCATCATTAGAGGATACAAATATGGTAGAAATAACAATATAGGCGCAAAAGACATAAACAGACCAAAACAAGAGAGGTTATTTAGATGATTGAAAAGATTCCCGCAACATGGATTAATGAGACGGACATACCCATTGGAAACTTTCAATCAGAAATAAAAAATGCAGAATGGGTGGTTCTTGGTGTCCCTTTCGATGAGACTGCGTCATTCAGGCAAGGATGTGGTAATGCACCAGCAAGTATCAGGCAATTTGCAATAAATCTTGAACCAGTAAATCCATTCAATGAAAAAGACATTGCCGAGGTTTTTGTGCATGATTTTGGCGATTTAGAATTTTCAGGCAGGGAAGAAATGTTCCATAGGATTCAAAGCATCCTTCGCTTAACTTCCCATGCAAAGCCTATGCTCTTGGGAGGAGAGCACACAATCACTGCAAGTGTTGCAGATAGGTTCAAAAATCATTTGTTTTTGATGTTTGATGCCCATGCAGATTTAAGGGATAAATATGATGAAAATGTCTGGTCACACGCATGTGTGGCAAGAAGGCTTGTAGAAAAGATAGGAGGGGAAAACCTAATTCAATTCGGGTTAAGGGCAGTTACAAAACAAGAAAGGAGATTTGCCAAAGAATCAGAAATAATGCAGATCTTTGCGCACGATTGGACAAGGAATAAAGAAGAAAAACTTCTTCAAGAAATCCAAGAGAGACTTCCTTCTTATGAAGGAATTTATTTGACTTTAGACATGGATGGATTTGATCCTGCCTTTGTCCCAGGTGTTGGAAATCCTGAACCTTTGGGATTGACAACAAGAGAGTTATTCTCCTTTGTCTCCAAATTGCCAAGAGTTGATGGAGCAGACATCACGGAATTGAATCCAAAATATGACAACACGGGATGTTCACAAGCCGTTGCTGCAAGATTGGCATTGGTAGTGCTGTCAGGATTCTAACTAGCAATAAATCGATATGTTTTATAATACCAAAAACGGTAGATGACATGAGACGATGCCATTGGAATGGAAATAATCAAAATGAAAAGCTTATTTTCTAAGAGACTTGTTTATGGCATCTCCTTTTTTGGTGGTTTGTATGGTGAATGAAGACTTAGATGATACTATAGTTACACCTTGGGAAGTAAGGGGAAGAATTGATTATGACAAACTCATAAAGAAGTTTGGAACACAACCCTTCACCCCTGAATTAAAGGAGAGAATGGCAAACCTGATAGATGGTCCCCTACACCCAATGATCCGAAGAGGGATTGTCTTTTCCCATAGAGATTTTGACTGGTTATTGGATCATATAGAAAAAGGAGGAGATTTTGTACTTTATACTGGTCGTGGTCCAAGTGGAAACACACACATCGGTCATCTTGTTCCATGGCAATTCACACAATGGCTCCAAGAAAAATTTGATGTAGAATTGTATTTCCAGTTGACAGATGATGAAAAATTCTTGTTGGATAGGAAAAAATCCTATGAGGAAACTACAAGATATGCTTATCAAAATGCACTGGATATCTTGGCTGTTGGCTTCAATCCTGAAAAAACTAAGTTCATAATTGATTCAGAAGCGGGCATAAAATTCAGGAGAATTGCTACAGAGATATCACGAAGAATCACCTTTTCAACAGCAAAGGCCATTTTCGGGTTTACGGAAAGTACAAACATAGGAATGATTTTCCATCCCGCAATGCAGGCGGCGCCTTGTTTTTATCCATCAATTCTTCATGGCAGGAAAATCCCCGTATTGATTCCAGCAGGGATTGATCAAGACCCTTATTGGAGAGCAACAAGAGATATTGCAGAAAAGATGGGGTATTATAAGCCCGTTGCCCTTCATTCAGAATTTATCCCTGGACTTGAAGAAGGAGGAAAAATGAGTGCCAGTAAACCAGAGACAACAGTGTTCACCACAGATTCTGCAAAACAGGTAAAGAAAAAAATAAACAGGGCATTTACAGGAGGGAGAGCTACGATTGAAGAACAGAAAAGACTTGGTGGCGAGCCTGAAAAATGCAATGTATTCGCTTGGTACAGAACCTCTTTTGAGAATGATGACAAGATGCTCAAAAAACGATGGGATGATTGTAAAAGCGGAAATCTAATGTGTGGTCCTTGTAAAGGAGAACTTATAGATAGAGTAGTCATATTTTTGGAAGTACATCAACAAAAGGCAGAAGAAGCAAAGGAAGTATTAGAATCTTGCATTATCAGAGAATAAAAAAATAGGAATAATTCTAACAGTAGTGCAAATAAAAGGGATATTCCTACAAAAAATAACCTTTCCATTCAAAAGAATATAAAGAATATTGCAAGGATTAATATTGGTTAATTTTTTTTCAGGGATTAAGAAAAAAATGTGGCAATATATACTGCTAGGACCATTGTCTATTTTGGTTAATGGGTTCTTTTTAAGAAATGCAATGGGAAGGTTCTTGTCACTGAGAGACAATTTCACAAGCAAATTTCATGAGTCTTTGTTGTTAGGATCTAGCGCAATTGTGATACCAATGGTATTTTTTGGACTTTTTACTGACAGAAAACTTTTCATTGTGGCATTTTCTTATTTTGCCATTTCTCTTTTAATTATGTCAATTTGGATTGGAAAAACAATCATCAAATTCCCAAATTTTCTAAGTAGGGTTGATGAATCCCTAATTGAAATACAAGACGCAGACATATTCATGGAAACCAAGAATTTACAGGAAAGACTTTCTAAAATTAACAGGTTCTTTACAGACAACATACCATTCTACAAATTGATTTTGATTGCAAATGTCATAATCATTTTTGACTATGCCTTTCTTGCTTGGATTTCACC
>WAKA01000152.1 GCA_015523565.1 Candidatus Heimdallarchaeota archaeon
ATATTGTTCTAGTATTACTATGTAGGGATTCTAGAAACTTGGTTCCCAATTCAATAATTGTTTCTTTTTGAAGGAATTCTTCATTAGAGTCTTTATTAAATGAATCAAGCTTGACTCCAAGTTCCTCAATCAAAAATTTATCAGAAAATTCCTCTTTTACCTTTTTCTTGGTTTTTTCCCATTCCTTTAAAATTGCCTCTTGGATAGGATTGTTTGGTTCATCAGAATAAACCCCTAAAATTCCGTAAGCTTTTATTTCTTGCAAAATTCTTACTGTTGGTTCTATGTATTTTGTTTCCCTTCCCAAAGAAAAAACAAGTAACGATTCCCCTTCCATTATATATTTAATTTTTTCAAAGTTAATATTTATTTTCACGATTAGTTAGAAAATTTACATATCTGTCTTTAACTACCTGAAATCTAAATTCTCAAGCTTCGGATATGAATATTAAAAGATCATTTCATTTCCAGATTGGCAAAAAAATGGTTGAAACAAGGTAAATTACCATGAAGTGTCGGGTTCCAATTCACCCATGCTCCTGTTGCATGATCCACATGATCAGCGGAAGAAGTTTTGAATGTAGTTCCATTCCCTTTTTTGTAAGTTCATAAGTCACTCTGGGAGGGATTTCGGCAAATGCCTTTCTTTGCACGATGCCGATGTCCTCCAGTTCCCTCAACCTCTTGCTCAAGGTCTTCGGGCTGATGTTTCCCAATTTCTTTTTCAGTTCCCCATATCTGAGCTGGTGATGGTTGCCCAACGTTCCAATGATTGAAATGTTCCAGGATCTGCCCAAGAATTTCAGCATTCCTTCCATGGCACAGGGGCAGATGTCATCGTCGTCTCTCATCATGTTGCAGGTGTCTGGTGTCGCCTTCATTTCTCATTCGCCTTTGCTTCCCATTCGGGAAGTTACATCCCAATCTTCCACATCAACCTTTTAATACTTTCCTTTGGGAATAATTGGTTAGGAATGTCTGAAACTAAACAAGCATCGGAAGAATCCTTGCAAACTGAATTGATACGCATAGGGGGCATGCAGTGCTCATTCTGTGTCGAATCCATCGGGAGGGCGTTTCGGAGAATGGATGGTGTCAAGGAGGTTGCCGTGAACCTTGCACATCAGGAAGCCTTGGTACGGTATGAACCTGAAAAAGTGGACCCTTCGGAATTCCATAAGTTCCTTCTCGATATGGGATACACAATCAAGGATCCCAATCGTCTACAGGAAATGGACAATGAGCTCAAACAGTTGAGAGGGGAAAGGAGACGCCTTGCGGTTGCCAGTCTCATTGGATTGGTCTCTCTTGCCTTCATGGCTCTTATGTGGTCAGGAATAACCCAACCTTGGTTTCCTTATGTCATGCTTTTACTGACCTTGATCATGGTTTTTGGAACTGGATATCCGATTCTCAAAATGGCCATCGCCTCATTGAGAAGGGGAATTCTGAACCAGCATGTGCTTATGGAATTTGGGGCATTTGGGGGGATGTTTGGCGGTTTGGTTGGATTTTTCATAGAATCTTGGCCTAGTGCAGACTTTTTTGGGGCGGCAATATTCATTACCTTATATCATCTTCTTTCTGGCTATGTATCCGCACTTGTCCAAATCAAGAATTCTGAGGCAATCTTCAAGTTGCTCTCACTCCAGCCACCGACAGCCACCGTTATCAGGGGAGGTGAGGAACTGCTTGTCCCCATGGAGGAAATCAAGGTGGGTGATCACGTCTTGGTTCGTCCTGGTGAAAGGATTCCCGTGGATGGTGTAGTTGTCAAGGGCGAAACATTTGTGGACTTCAGTCTTGTAACTGGTGAGTCATTGCCACGAGCCTGTACTGTTGGCGACGAGGTTGTCGGAGGTGCATTGAACCAATATGGGATGATGGTGGTGGAGACACAAAAGGTTGGTGAAAACGCCTTCCTGTATCAAGTTGCCAAGGCAATTGAGGAGGCAAAGGCATTGAAACCTGGTGTCTTGCAACTTGTTGAACGGGTTCTCAAGGTGTTTGTTCCATTTGTCCTGTTGGTCGCTTCCTTTGCTTTCATTTTCTGGACTCTTGGCTCATGGTTGCTTTTCGGGAAGATTGACTTCATAAGGGCAGTGTATGCTACTTTGGGTGTCTTGGTCATGGGATATCCCTGTGCTTTGGGAATGGCAACTCCTCTTGCCATGATCAGGGGAGGATCGAAAGCCGCTGAAAAGGGCATCCTCATGCGGGCAGGCGAGGCTTTCCAAGTTCTTAAGGATGTTTCTGTTGTCTGTTTCGACAAAACAGGCACGTTGACAATGGGCAAACCGCAAGTAGTTGATTTCAGAACATTCAATGGATGGACAGAAGCTCAAGCAGTCAATCTTGCCGCCTCACTTGAAAAATCATCCGAACACCCCATAGCAAAAGCCATCCTGAATTATGCAGATGGATTGGGGGTTTCCCCATCCTATAAGGTTCAACGTTTTAGGACAATCAGTGGGAGGGGAATCAAGGCTTCCGTGGATTCAAAGGATGCGGTGGTCGGTAGCTTGAAATTCGTCCAAGACCAAGGTGTGAGCATAGATACTGAACCCCCTACAGATTTGGGGCGAACCCGCGCATATGTTGCATATGATGGTCTGCTCATCGGTATTTTTGAAATGACTGATGTTGTCAAGCCTGATGCAGAAAAAACAATCCAAAAGTTGAAAGCAAGGGGTATCACTCCAATTCTTCTGACTGGCGACAATGAGGGAATTGCACAAAATATATCTGAAGCAGTGGGTATCGAGGAATTCCATTCTGAACTGCTTCCCCAACAGAAGGCGGCATTTGTTCACCAATTACAGAAACAAGGCTACAAGGTTGCAATGATCGGTGATGGGATCAATGATGCTCCTGCCCTTAAACAAGCAGACGTTGGCATTGCATTCGCTAACGGGTCAGACATCACAATCGAAACTGCTGACGCCATTTTCATCAACAATAACTTGGAAAATATCATCTTTGCAATGGAAATCAGCAGGAAGAGTTACAGAAAAACCGTTCAGAATGTATCTCTTGCTTTTTCATTCAATGGTGTCGGCATCCCCTTGGCCGCTTTGGCTCTCATCCATCCCGTAACTGCCATGATTGCAATGGCTCTCAGTGTCTCAACTATCCTTGCCAATTCCTATCTCATGCCCTGATAATAGTGCTGGCTGGATTCATGGTTCTTTGTGCTTAAAGGATCCCGTCATAATATTGCCTAAAGGAATTTCTGTCGGAAAAATCAAATCACCATTGCTTTCTTACAAGGATTGTTGAGCTTTATAAGGTCTGCAATGAGGTGGAGGTTCGTTTCAAACAGAAACCACCCAAACCTCCTGAGCTAAGCCAAGAAACCGAACGGATTAAACTTGAGGGTTTTTACTTTTCTAACCTGCTGTTCGAGATTCAAGGTCGGATGGCTATCATTACTACACATCCAGATGTGAATTTGGTCAGTATTGACAGGCAGAGTACTAGGGGATGCTACGGCTAGATGATGAACGACAGCAGTTAATTGATGACTTTCAGGCATAAATTAATTCAAGAATAAGGCGGATAGGATTGAAGATATCACAAAAACATAGATGACCTCTCGAATAAGATAGAAACAATCACCCCGAATTTTGTAAAAGACCTGATGAGCCAAACCGCTTCGATGCAACAAGAGCAACCCACCTACTTGATGGAACTGAAATGCAGTTAAATTTGAAAAAGACTGAAATTATCTTATGCCTTTCTCCCTTAAAAAAAACCACATATACAGGTGTTTTGTATAAACAAATCGGATAGCCGATAAAATACCTTCATTTTTCAGAACTGTGTGTTTTTCATTCCTGCATGATTATTTTATAAACTTGTCTTTTCGTTAAAGAGTTCCAAACAGCAGAAACATTTAAAAAAATATATCTATAATATATTATTTTAATTAA
>WAKA01000153.1 GCA_015523565.1 Candidatus Heimdallarchaeota archaeon
ATCAAATCGATACAAAGGTTATCGGCGGTTTGGTCATTGCAATAAATGAATTTACTGGAAAACCATCAAAAAGAACAATTCGCTCAATTGTGATGAAAGAATTCACAATAAAATTCTCAACTGAATTAGATGTCTTGTTTGTTTTCATTTCAAAGAAGGGCATTGCTGAAAACGAATTGCTAAACGATTTTGTCAATTCCCTATTGGATGCATACTCCGTGTCTTTTCTGACAGAGGATAACGAAAACATGGAATGGAATGACAAGGTAGCTATTGCATTTGTAAAAATTATCTTGTTGCTTTCAGAGGAGTATCAACCTTCCATTCATTTGGGAGATAAATTGACATTGGATCTAGAGCTTTTATTCTATGAAGCTGATAAGAGCTTATCAAAAGTCTTAAGCAGTATATACATCGAAACTGGTCCCACGATTGAAGAAAAGACAGAGGAAGATGCGGATAGCTCAATTGAAAAAGAAGAACAGGAAACACAAGAGGAAATCTTGGAAAAAAGCACAATTGCTCTTGAAAAAGAAGCAGAAACGATAGAAGAAAAAACCTACTCGTCAACGGATTCAACCGCCTTTGAGCAAATTCAAACTAATCCAATAAAAACCATTGAATTTATGGTTCGCAAATTCAACCAATCATTCTCTGATATTGTCTTGACCACTATCGTTCTAACATCAAGTGATAATCAAATTCAAACCATTTCAGAAGGAACACTCGCCAATCATATCTTGGAAAAACTTAATTCAACTGTTCTTGAACTTCTTCCAATTGTCTACTCATTGTGGGACAAGTCGAGCCAAGAACGAACCCTAGAACTCGGAGAATATTGGGCATTTTTTCAAAAGATAAACGAGTCATCATTCATGTATGTAATCACTAAAACGCAGGATTCCATTACCCTAATAGAACCTATTCTGGAAAGACTGGCATATTCGATTCAATCAATTGTCCCTACCCTATAACTGTCTTCTCATTTGCCATTGTGCATGTGGGACACCAATGACAATGAAATAATAAATGTATACGGCAAAGATTTTCCCTAAAGTGTCAAACCATGCTGATGGACTGTATGTCATTAATAGCATAAGCAATATGCCTAAAATGAATTGAAACAGGTCAAATGGATTGTCTATTTTCTTCATAGCCGTAAATGGCAGACTTGACATCATCAGTGCACTTACCAAAATTGAAGAAAAAGCCACAAAAATTGGGTGTACATTGTTTATCACATAAAATGATGCAATGAAAATCGCGGCAGGAGGTGATGGCATTCCATTGAAAACCCATGATTTCTTTGAAATAACAAAACGTGAAAGTCTAAATGAAGCAGTTAATACATAAAAACTTGCAGTAACCCATCCAATGAAGGTGTTATATGGAATTAACATATCCAACAACATTAATGCTGGAGAAAGTCCAAAAGTAACTAAATCTGCATATGTGTCAAGTTTTGCACCAATGGGGAACTTGAAATTCGATCTTCGTGCCAACTTGCCATCGATTGCATCAAATGATGCTCCCAGTACCACCAAACGCGTTGCCAAAGTTCTTTCTAAAGGTGAGTTAATTGCGAAAAAGAAAATGATGATGGATCCGCAAAGTGCATTGGCGAATGTAGAAAAATATGCTGAGACTGCATAAATATCCATTTTTATCCCAAAAAGTGTGATCTCTCTTTTTCCAATCTTGTCTAAATCCATTTTATTCCACCTTTGCCAATGCAGTAATGCCTGCATTTACCTTATCACCTTCCTTGACCATTAATGTTAAACCTCTTTTGGTGGTAATTCGAAGATTTGTTTGACTTCCAAATCTGATAATCCCTATTTTCTCACCTTGACCTATTCTTTCCCCGATTTTCACCCATGTGTCGATTCTTCGTGCAAATGCTCCTGTCAACAGTAAAATTTCTATATCCATAATTTCTGATTTTGCTTGGATTAATTTTCGTTCATTTTTCTGCTCTGCTCCCGCAAAATATACGGATTTATGCTTGCCTGGTGTATGCATAATTTCTTCTATTTCCATGTCATATGGTGCACGAATCAAATGAACATCAAATGGGGACATTCTGACTGCAACATTTAAGTGAAAATTTCCCTCTCTTTGTTCTATCTCCGCCTTGATGACTGTTCCATCTGCGGCAGAATAAATCAAAACCCCATTTTTTTCAATTTTCCTTTTAGGGTCCCTAAAAAACCAAATCAGATAAATCCCAAAAAAGGATGAAATAATGGATATGTAAATTCCCCATGGTCTAAACAATGGGATCAGGAGAATTGGTGAAAAAAAAGGAAATATGTATTTCCATGAACCTTTTGCAATCATTGCTATTTGCAAATCCAGTTGCTGAATTTTAATGCTTTAGATATATGGTTCCACCTTAGATCTAACGATTTATTCACTTATGATTTCAATTCAATAAAATATCTCGCCCTTTTCTTTACCACACATTCCCCCTCTCATTCTCTTAAAATATTTGATCTCAAATGTTTTTTGACGAAAAAATATCCTGGAATTATTTTTAGGTTATTTTCCGATTAATTTTCCTACAACAATTTGATCAAAACTTCTTTCCTGATTGTCAGACACAAAATGACCTAAGGGAAGACTATTAATTACCCCTTAAAATTTTGAATCGTTCAAAATAGTTTTTGGACAGTCAAGTGAGTTGGTAAAATGAGCCTAGGAATTTTAGGTTATGGTGTCTATATCCCTAGATATCGAATATCGGTACATGAAATCGCCAGAATCTGGCACGAGGACGGCGAATCCATTTCAAAAGGGATTAACGTTATTGAAAAGGCTGTCCCGGCTATGGATGAAGATACTGCAACAATAAGTGTCACTGCTGTTCAGAATGCTCTTCGACATAGCGGTCTTTCTCCCTCTGAAATCGGCGCTATTTATGTTGGTAGTGAATCCCATCCATATGCCGTAAAGCCTACTGCTGTGACAGTTGCAGAGGCCATTGGCGCAACTCCACATTTGACTGCGGCTGACTTGGAATTTGCCTGCAAGGCTGGAACTGCTGGTATGCAAATGGTCTTTGGTCTGGTTGCCGCTGACGAGATAAGGGCAGGTATTGCAGTAGGAACAGACTGTGCCCAAGGAAGACCTGGTGATGCACTTGAATATACTGCTGGTGCTGGTGGGGCGGCATTTGTCATTGGAAAAAACAAGCCTATTGCAACCCTTGAAGGAATGTATTCATACACAACCGACACTCCTGATTTTTGGAGGAGAGAGGGCGCCAGATATCCTTCCCATGCAGGACGGTTTACGGGCGCCCCCTCATATTTCAGACATACACTGTCTGCTACACAAGGTCTCCTTGATAAATTAGGACTCTCACTGAATGATTTTGACAGGGTGTCATTTCATCAACCCAATGGCAGATTTCCGTTAAGTGCCGCAAAAGCATTGGGCATACCCCTTGAAAAGATCCAAGATGCACTATGCGTCCGACGTATCGGCAATACATATAGTGCCTCAAGCATGATGGGGTTTGCCAGACAACTTGATTTGGCAAAGCCTGGTGAACGAATTCTTTTGGTTAGCTATGGCTCTGGCGCAGGTAGTGATGCATTTTCGTTTGTTGTGACGGATGAGATACTTGAGAAAAGGGAGCGGTCAATTCCTGTGGACAAATACATGGATAGGCGAACTGAGCTTGATTATGCCCTTTATGCCAAACATAGAGGGAAAATCATAATGAAATAAAGGAGCAATGCGGTATGGGAAAAAATGAAAAAGTTGCAGTCATAAGCACTGGAATGACTGAATTTGGTGACCTCTACGAATATGAAATAACTGGTATTGCAAATCTTGCAATTTATGAAGCGTTGAACAATCTTCATATCAAAAAAGAGGAAATTGAATCCCTTTATGTCGGAAATATGGGCTCCCATCTTTTTGAAGGACAGGAAAACTTGGGAAATCTTATAGCCACATATGCGGGTCTGACTTGTCCTGCGTTCAAAATTCAAGCGGCAGGTGCATCTGGGGCTGTGGCTCTGAGGAATGCGGTCAAGGGCATTCAATCTGGATCAAAAGAGCTTGTCATGGTTTTGGGCGTTGAAAAAATGACTGAAGCCACTAAACAGCACGAGGCACAACTTGCATTGGCATCTGGATTGGATACCAATTGGGAAACAAGGATGGGCGCAACACTTGCTTCACTTTTTGCAATCATGGCTAGAGCACATATGAGGGAATATGGGACAACTAGGGAACAAATTGCTAACGTTGTGGTGAAAAACCATTATAACGCAAGCCTGAATCCCAAGGCCCAATACAAAAATCGAGTGCGAGTTGAAAGTGTCTTAAGATCCAAGCTTCTCTCAGATCCCTTAAGGCTATTTGATGCCTGTGCTTTAAGTGACGGCGCCGCATCTGTTGTTTTGGCAAGCGAGGAAGTTGCATATTCATATGACAGTGATCCTGTTTTCATCTATCAAATAAAGCAAGGATTCGCTCCAATTGCACTTCATCAAAGGGAATCCCTGACTGAATTTTCAGGCACAAAGTTTGCTGCGGAAAAAGCATATCGGGATATGGGAATTACTGCTGCTGATATCTCTCTCGCTGAAGTCCATGATATCTTTTCCATTGCAGAGATCATTGCAATTGAATCACTAGGTCTTGTCGAGAAAGGCAAGGGTGGATTTGCCACGGAAAACGGTGATACTGCATTGGATGGGTCAATCCCAATCAATACCAGTGGGGGCTTGAAAGGACGTGGCGCTCCTCTCGGTGCCACAGGGGTAGCTCAAATTATAGAGCTCTTTGATCAAATCAAAGGAAATGCTGGAGACAGGCAAATCAAAGACATCAAGTATGCATTGGCTCATTCAATGGGCGGTACAGGTGGAACTTCAGTAGTTAGTATTTTAGGAAGGTGAATAAAATGGGTGTTGCAAGATCTTGGAGAACTCAAAAATCTCGATATCGATTGACTGGAAGCAAATGCACTAAATGCGGTGCTCTATATTTCCCTATAAATATTGTTTGCATTAAATGCACTAGCCTTGATCTAGAGGAATTCCAATTCTCTGGAAAAGCAAAACTTATTGAATGGACCAGGGTTGATGAGGCCGCCAAAGGGTTTGAGCACCTAGTTCCCTATTATTTTGGTATCGTTGAACTCGAAGAGGGTGTTAGAATCTCCACTCAGATCGTTGATGTTGTTGATGAAAATATTCTGCAACCTGGGCTTCAATTGCAAATGACATTCCGAAAGCTTGGTGAAGGGACAGAAGAAGGTATCATCAACTACGGATTGAAAGCGGAACCTGTAGATTGGTAAAAAAACATTGGAAAACTATTGGAAAGAAACTAATGGAAAAAATCTTAATACTCAGTTAATATTATTGTTAATATTGTATTGCAAAAAAAATCTTGAAATGGTGTGGTCAGTGTCCATTATATCCAAAAATTCCTTGACCTGATGAAAATGTTTCGGCAATCAACGTGTTTTCGTATATATTTCTGCAAACACAGTCTATTCCTTCCAAATACTTCAGATTTTGGCTCCCTGAGAATTTTTTAAGGGATTCCTTGATTGAATTGTCACACTTGCCACAATTTCTTGGTCCCCTGTCCTTGCCTGCGGCAACTGGATCACTGATGACAATGATGTCCTTTCCAAGTCGCTTTATGGCAATTGTGACGTCCAAAACAGTCCAAAGCCAAGGTGGACTATAACCACCCCTTTTGAAAAGCATTTCCATCAATGTCCATTTGCCAATATAGCATGGATTGATTGAAATTCCATCCACACCTAACATTATCATTTGTTTCGCAGAAAAAATTGCATCGTCTTTTGCAAGCTTTTCTGAAACAAAGATTGGCTTGAGAAGGATATATCCCTTGACTCTAAATCCGTATTGTTTTAATAACCTGACTGCTCGCTCAAATTGCTTAACCGTATGTCCCTTATTGTTTGATCGTTTGTTAATCTCATCATTCATGGTTTCCTGTCCGATGGCGACAATGACCCTTGAGGGGTCTATGACTTTTTTCACACTATCCAAATGTTTTTTGATTACGTATTCGCATCTTGTCTCTATAACTATCTCCCTCACCTTTTTTGAAAATCGCCTTAAGATTTCCTCTCTAACTTCAATTGGAAGTTCCCATGGATCTAGGAAGCTTCCTGAGGTATAGAACTTCACTGCAAGTATTTGGTCTGAATACTTCTTGCTTTTTTCAACAAACATACGTTCTGCATTATCGGGAATTCTCTTGAGGTCTTCATCAGAGGGGTTCAACGGATTGTCAGAAGGAAGTGTACAAAATGAACACCCTCCATGTTTTGCTCTGGCATATTTACAAGCCCTAGTTGGCAGTACCATTGCAATTGCCTTTCCCATGGTGCCGTCAGGTAGTATATGGTTATCAACCCATGAGGTGATCTTTGTGTGTTGTTTTTCCCTATGGCTGTCTGAAATGACCCTTAATCTTCCGATTTCAACTGTAAATGCTTTTGCTTTCTCTGGACTTGCTCTCATGGACTTTCACCTCCGATTCTCTTACGTACTTTGACTGCCGCACCGTTACTCACTTTTTTCATGGATAATCCAGACATTATTGCATTGCCAACTGCAAGTGCTTGCTGACCCTCTTTATCAAAAATTATCACCTCATCTCCTGGCGCAATCGCTTCTGAAACTTCTGAAATCCCAGGGGCAAAAACTGAAGATCCTGAAATTTTATCCCCCTCAAATCTAACCCATGAGACCGTTTGCTTGTTTGATTCCACTATTGCAGGTGGAAATAGCCTTACCAATCCCCTATTCTCTGTCCAAGTGAGGTAATGCTCTCCTTTACGCTGTACAGCAATCGGTTTGGGTGAACGTCCATGAAATCTTAAATGATCCATTGGCAATTCGAAACCATTTCCATGATTCCAATGAATCTGCGCCAAAATAGTATCAATCCATTCTTGGTGGCGGGTTTTCTCATTGAAAAAATAGTTGTCTTCAAGTTGAATGCTTTTCAATGTTTCCTCAAGACGCAAAATTGCCTCTTTCGAAGTTGGTTTGGTTCCTATCCATGACACCAATAAGTCAAATTCATTTTCCACCGCTTCAATCATTCCCCTGTAGCCTTCTGAAACATGAACAATAATTTTTGTCCCTTTTGGGATTTTCAACAACATCTTGCGCAAAATTTCTGCTGTCTCCTTTACTTCTTCAAGTGACCAATCACCACTGACAGGTATGTCATATGATCTTGCAGGGTGTATTGTTTCTAATTCATAAGGAACAACTCCTAACGGTGAAGTTAATGACCAAGTCTCAACCAACCGCCTTCTGCTTCCCAACGCCCTTTTGACCGCACCAAAAAACAAACGATGTGATCTTGAAAAAGAGTAGGGTTTTTTAGCGGAACATGGTACCAACAAAAGTATTGGTTTCTGCTTGGGATATGAATACCTTTCAACCAATCTTTGTTGATATGCTCTAACTTCTGGATGAGCAAGGGATTCATCACCCGTGAAATAGATGGGATTTGTATGGTCAAACCTGAATTTTGAATAGGACAATCTTCTTTTGTTTAAGATTTTCACGTAGGTCGCAAAAGCCGGTGAAACATGCATTTCACGATAGAGCCTTTGCCAAATGATGTTTCTGGATACACTCTCTCTTAGCCCTGAAAAATCTCTCCACGTTTCCTCCAAATTTTCTTCAAGAATCTCCTGCATTGATTTGACCGATGGCTGTAAAAAATGGTCATGGTATGAGAAATGTTCCAATGCAGAAAGATACGGTGCGGCATCATCTATAATGTCAACTCCCAAAGCAATCAACAAGGTGTTAAACCCTATAATTCCTGTTTTGGGGACATATAATGCAATGTTTGAGGGAAGTGTCTCCCGTATCTCCAAAATTTTGTCAATCAAGGTCTCTGGCTTTATTTTATCCAATCTAGGGAATCTTATCACCATTATTGATGGATTGAGCCCAACCAATTCCTCAAGTTCAGATATGTCCTGTCTCTCTGGATGAAATGGCAACCCAAAAGCGCCCTTTGGATTTATCTTTTCTAACCTGTCCAAAAACAGTCCATATTCATATTCAAAAGATTCCTTGAACTCCGTATCTGGAGTCAATAAGGGCAAGTAAATTGGAATTGTCTCCCCCGAAATTTCCTTAAACTTATCTTCATTTTCAAACTCTTTGATTGTTTCATTGTCAACAAATATTGGTTTCAGCTCAATCCCAGAAACAATATATTTTCCCTTCTGTGACTTCAGAAACCAAGGTGTCGGCTCATCTATCCTTGGCTCCACCAATTTCATTTCGCGGACATAGCCATTTTCCCTTATGATCTGAAATTTGCTCACTGATACTCTTGTCTTTTCATCAAAATAAACTGTTTTGATAGCCCCCACATAACTTCCCGATACAATGTTTTTCCGTAAAATCTGCTTAGAATCAAAAATATTAAACCCTTGAACCAAGAGAAAACGAAAATAGTTAAAAAAGAGAATGTGAAATTCTTATTAGAACTTTCATCCTCGGATGCTGTTGGTGATAAAATGGCAGAATATTTCAAAGTACAGGAAGACGGGACATTACAACCCTCATCAGAATTCAAACAAGAAGCTAACCAAGTCTACCTTGTTATTGACCATGACAAACGTCATCTTTTCCTTTGGAAAGGATCAGAAGCAGGAGTTCGACTTAAATTTATCGGATCACGGGCAATGAGCGAGAAAAGGCAGGATTTGGGGTTCCATTACCAAATTCATGTCCTTGATCAAGGAGAGGAAACCCCGTTGTTTTGGGCCGCTATTGAAGGTAAAGATATTCCTGAGGTCATGCCCAAAAAGAAATCATATGAAATTGAACCTGAAGCTCCTCCAAACCTTGAAGAATTGGCAAGACAGCAAGGAATTTCTGTTGAGGAGGCTACCCGAGAATTTCAACAGCAAATGGAAGAAGTAGGTGATAAATTCGGAAAAATGGGTGGATTGACAACCCGACCTAGAAAAACGCTTCTATCTGAAATGTCATCTGCGGCACCCCCAAGTCCACAAAGGGCATCTGTACCTCCTGCCGCATCAACAACTGTTGCAGAAAAGCCAAGAAAATCTCAATCAAACCTACTCAAAGAAGCTGTTGAACTCCTCAAGGCACTAGGTGACCTTAAAGGGTATACACGTGAAATGGTCGTTGTAGGGGATCAAGTTTATAGGGTCAAGGACGAAGTAAATCTTGAAGAGTTGGATACACCATTGGAGGGGATTTTCAGGGTTGATGAATTCACTCCGAGACTTATTTGTGAATCTGGCAAAGTGAAGGTCATCGAACTCCTCAAACGTACTGGAACTGAAGAAGACATGGATGAAACCCTTACACAGAACCTCTCAGATCTTACAAGCATGTTCATGATTGAAATTGAATGAAAATTTATTAGAGAAGGTCAATCAAACTACCGAAAAAGATTAATTAATCCCTTTCCGTCTTAACTTTGTAAAAGGGCTCGTGGTCTAGGGGCTATGACGCCTCCCTCACACGGAGGAGATCGCCGGTTCAATTCCGGCCGAGCCCATTTTTTATTTTTCCTGTATCTTTCTCTTTTGCAATGCCAGAAACATTCGGAGTGTGAATGAAAGTTCAATAATCCAAGCCAAAAAAAAGAAAATTAATGTGGCATCCTTGTTTATTTTCAATAGAATTAATGCAAAGAAAATGGTGAATATCAGAAATGCAACTTGGAATACTGCCCTGTTAATTAACTTGCCCTTTACAAGTAGGAAAGAAAAATTTACTGGCACATTGAATGAATTCATCTGTTTTGCATAGTCTGTTACCCTATATGTATTGTCCTTTAATTTTTCGAGATATCCTTTTTCTACAAGCTTGTTGAAATGCCAATGAACTGTACTCGCACTGTGTATCCCTAGTTCTCTTTGTGTTTCCCTTATGCTTAAGGGCTCATTTTTTCTTTTGGCGTAAAGGAAAAGTTCAAGCGTCAGTGGATTCTGAAAATTTCCATTGTCCACTTTCATTCCTCCAATAGAAGTTCAATCAGATTATTGACTGCTTTGGTGTATGTTGGGAAATGAACCTGCTCTGTTGCAATATAATATTCATCTGGTTGTTCTGATACCCTGTATCTTGTCCCTTCCCTATTGGAAAAATATTCCGTGAAATATGTAACCCTTAAGAAAAACATGTCTTGAATAATTGAAATGTAAAGCAGGGTTCCATCTGTAAAGGAAATTTGTATTCTTATTTCTGTGTTGTTCAAATGGATTTGATTCCTTTTCATTGTTTCAAAATAAGACTCATTGACGAAATGAAGGTCTTGCATTAAAGATATGTCTTGAGTCAACGCCTCTGAAATATTCTCAAGGTTCATATTTTGCATTTGCAATTCCAAATCCCTCCATCCAAAAACAGAAGAATTGTATATTATTCTTCCAAGCCATGTGTTTGAGTTCATGTCCTTCCATATTCTGACGGAATATGTCTGATGTGCATAAATTGGAATTCCAACCCCTGCATAACCAAATACAGGTTCTTCACATGGACTGGGTGAGCACGTCGCCTCTATATTTGTAGATTCCCCAAGAACTGCATCAATCCTAATTCCTTCCGTAGAAAAGGCTATGATCTCATGATCATTGCTGGCAAACCCTTGTGCCATTGTAAGTCCTGAATTGAAATTCCAGACATAATTTGAGGATACTGGAACCATCTTTACAGATTGCTCGTCATTCCTGAATTGCCTCTCAATTGAAAGGGATGCAAATGCAAGCAAAAACACAAGTATAAATGCTTGGACAACTTGTTTTGAGTAAGGAAAAACTTTCATACATTAGCTGTGACCAATGTAATTAAAATATATATTGCGTGTACAATCCTGTCCAGGCTCTGGACGCTAAAAAAATTTTATTCCATTTTGCATTTTCCGAATCTTCCTTGTTCTATATAATATCTATCTGGCAGGATGTTTATAGTTTGAATATCAGTTCATATCTCTTGTCAATATTCTTTTCAATCAGCTTTGGGATTGTGCTGAAATGAATTCGATCGCCCTTTGCTTTTTTCTTTGGTAACTTCGTTTCTACTACATATCAATCTCAGTATCAAATGTTTTTGAAATCAATTTTAAATAAGATATGACTTCTTCTGGATCCAACTGGCTTCTTGGTTTTTCATTCGTTATCCCCATCTTTTTTATTACCTTTGTTGCATGCAATGCCCTAATTATCTGTTGATGGGAAAAAAGC
>WAKA01000154.1 GCA_015523565.1 Candidatus Heimdallarchaeota archaeon
CACATATGCTTCTTTGATCTTTTCTCGTTTTTACATTTACAAGCACATAAATTTTTCAAGATATAGCGCAAAATACTTCTTATGGGTATACTTTTTCTTGCTTTTCTTCTTTCACATGGACTGAATGTCATTGCATCAATTCTCATGATTGTTGCACTTATCCGACTTCACCAAAATACAGGAATCTCCCTTGTGCATGTCATGACCCTTCTTTTTGTCACATGGGGAACAACCAATCTTCTTTTAATTCTTCCAAACATATTTCCTTTACAAATAAGGATGATTGCTTTACTAAATGTCATTGGATCTGCATTTGCTCCTGCGTTATTTATTCTCTTTGCAGACAGATTCGAAGGGCAAGTGTCCCCCATTAAAACAGCTGTTGCAACTGCGACCCCGCTTCTTGCAATAATGACCGTTGTTATTGCACTTTGGACTGACAACCTCTCTGTGGCCACTGTTGTCCTCCCAATTG
The DNA here is from genome assembly GCA_015523565.1 of Candidatus Heimdallarchaeota archaeon. Lineage (GTDB taxonomy): Archaea > Asgardarchaeota > Heimdallarchaeia > Heimdallarchaeales > Kariarchaeaceae > WAKA01. The sequence continues at coordinate 476 of WAKA01000154.1, forward strand.
AAACTGAAAACCTAATCACGATGCGATGGGGCGAAATGCCTTCACTTTTCCTTTTCCCTTCCATTCTTCTTACTGGTGTCTGGGTTCATCAAGAATTGAATGCAACAATTCTTCATGCATTTGACAAACGCCAGCTCAAACAACTTAAATCAATGAAAATTGGAAACATTCTTACCTTTTTCATTGGGCCTATATTCGGTGTTGTCGGTGTAATTCTTGTCACAATTGGACATACAATCCTTGGAACTTGGAGTTCCGAAATTGTTGGATATGCTATTGTCTCTATTGGTGTCTTCATATTCGGAATAAATTATCTCATGTCTTCTGAAACTGCATTTCTCAAACCACAAAGAGTCGATACTTTGCTTGTCTTGCACCAAACTGGTATTCCTATTCTCCGATATGACTTCAGACCTCCTGAAATTGATGCTGATACCGCTTTGATCAGTGGTGCAATTACTGCCATAACTGCCCTCATGAGCGAGACATTCGGTGTGAAGTCATCCGTCAAATCAATACATTTTGAAGACAAGGAATTGATGCTTCAGTTTTTTGACGACATTGCCTTTATTCTTATAACCGAAAGAACTTCCGTTTTCCTTGAAAAGGCGTTAGAAAAACTCAAAATTGAGTTTCAAGACAATTTCTCTAAAAAATATAACTTTAACTCTGGTGAGGTGCTTGATCAAACAATATTCATCCCGACTGTTAGGCAGTGTTTTGGATTACAGGGAAATTATTCATAGAATTCAAGTGAAAACTGATTACAAATCTTAATTCAAGTCTAAAACTTTTGTGCTAAACTGTTTTTGGTTTGATTTGGCAAGTTCTGCCATCTGTCTTGCCTGTTCAACATTATGCTGTGTCTGCATTTCTATCTCCTTGATTGAGGAAGAAACTTCTTCTGCCGATGCAGCCGTCTCCTCTGATATAGATGCTGCATTTTGAACTTTGTTCTGAACTTGGTCAAACAGTTGTTTCAATTCATTGGATATATCTTTTACAATTTTCTCAATTTCCTCCGCACTGCTTTGGGATTCATCAGACAATTTCCTGATATTTTCAGCAACTACTCCAAAACCTCTTCCGTAGTCCCCCGCCCTCGATGCTTCAATTCCTGCATTCAAGGCAAGGATATTGGTTTTCACTGCTATTTCTGAAACAAAGTGTGCATTTTCCTGTATTTCCTTAATGATTTTGTTGAGGACTGCATTCGCCTCATTAAGATATGAAATTATTGATCCAAGGTATTCTGCCTGCTGTGCTGTTCCGTCTGCGATTGACGATGCCACCGATGCAGCTTCTTCAATAGTTGCATTGATATCTTGTGTATCTTTGAGCATATCTTCCGATTTTTGAAGAATTTCATCCGCTAATTGTTTTGCTTTTAGTTGCGTGCTTTGCAACGCTTTTAATGTATTATGCAAAAAAAGTACTGGTGGTCCCAAAATCTTATCGTTGACTAATTTTGGATTTGATAATTCTGTAATTTCTTTTCCCTCATTCAACTGTTTTGAGAGATTATTGATCTCATCTGTCAAGGGTGTGACAAGATCCATGATTGCCATAAGTGGACCAAGAATAAAGACCCCTGCCATTAGATTCACAAAAGTTGCTTGTAACAGTGTTTTTCCAACATCTTTTTTCTGTTCAAGGATATCTAAAAACCCCGTTCCTTTTATCTGGAGAACTGTAAATCCTAATCCTATTCCAAAAACGACCACATGGAAATATAGTTTAAATCTGAAATCATCTGTTCCAACTGTATAATATGTTATGACAAAAAACACCAAGACAAAGATGACTGCAAGGGTTATCCATACTGCATACTGTGTGGTACTGAGACCAAAGATTTGTGTTGCATTCAAGCCACCATATGTAAGCACTCCAAGGATATAGATTGGCAATATCCCCTCAAGATAATGGTACCATCTCACACATTCCTATCTTTTATTTCAGTAATAAATGTTTTCAGAAAAAGCTCTGAAAGAGGAAAAATGGTTCATGTCTATTGCAATTACAACAATTTGTATGTCATGTACACCGATTCAATCCAATGATGATTTTATAAAACAAAAATCATTTTTTGGTAACTTTTAACAAACTTTTGACGGTATATTAAGCTTCAAAGAACTATCTATGAAATTCTTGAATCTTTGTCTTTTCTTTGGACAGTCAATATCGTTTCCTTTTTACATGTAGCTGGTTTTCTGTTGTTTCATCCATTATTCCCACCAATTATTGAGATCGTTTAGGGAAGTAATGAATCTTAAAGCATTTATATAAATGCATATTGCTCAATATTTAATTATGGCTGGTGGAAAATTTACCATCAAACTTAAACGTATGGATGGCATGCAATTCAAGGCAGAGTTCGACAAAGAGCAATTTCCTCCATTAATGATGGATGAACCTGAAAATGTTCCTGGTGGAAAAGACCAATATCCAAATGCATCTCGAATATTGGCTGCCGCAATCTCCGATTGCCTATCTGCATCTCTTACCTTTTGCATGGAAAAATCCCATGCCCCATTAGATGATCTGGAAGCCCTTACAACTGTAGAAATTGCAAGAAATGACCAAGGGTATTGGCGGGTCAAAAAAGTGGATGTTGAACTTACTGCAGGGTTTGAAACACTGGATGAGACAACCATGAAACGTTTTGAAAAATGCAAGGAGAAATTCTTCAATTATTGTATTGTTTCTGCTTCAATCAAAGAAGGAATTGATATTAACGTAAATGTGACTCCAAAACAAAAGTGACTTTCCTCCAAAGATTATCAAGAGAAAATTAAACAAGACCAATATCGGCAACGGCTTAGTCTTTTGAAAGGTAAGTCATTGATAATGGGGTGCACAATGGTCATTATTTGGGGAAGAATTCAAAGGTAACAATTCGCTATTTATTGATTTTATTACTGGTACTTTGAAAAGTTATTCCAGAAGAAAGTTGGATACAATGTCTTTCGCAATTGCAATGGCTCGTACATCATGAACCCTGATAATGTCAGGTTCTGCCAACATGGCCAAGGTGTTGAATGCAATGGTCGCTTCATAAAGGTCTGGATTATCTTGACTGTGATCTTCTGTCTTGAATAAATATGTGAGAAATGCCTTCCTTGATGCTGATATCATGATTGGATGTTCTTTGAAATGGGTAAGTCCTTTGAGAATCTGCATATTTGTCTTGGCTGATTTTCCAAATCCAAATCCTGGATCAAGATAAATGTCTGACTTATTTTTTCCCAGTTTATGGAGTCTTGTTGCAACTTTCTCCAAATCTGATTTGATTTCATCAATCGGATTCTTAAAACTTTGATCAACTTGGTAATGTTTCTTTGGCTTTCCCCTCATATGCATGATACAATATTTGACATCTGATTTGGCAACGGTCTTAAGCATTTCTTCGTCTCTTCCCCAATTAATGTCATTGATCATCCATGCTCCATGCTTTATTGCTAACCTTGCAATCCTTGCTCTCCATGTGTCAACCGATACCTTGAACCCTGTTTCTACAAGTAATCTCAAAACAGGAATGACTCTTTTCTCCTCTTCTTTTTCAGAAATGTCTTGTGCCTTTGAAGATGAGGAATTCCCTCCAATTTCAACAATCTCTGCTCCGTCTTGCAACATTTCTTCAGCTTTTTGGATAATCTCCTGTTCATTTATGATTGAATGCTTGACTGGGCTTTCTGGAGAGAGATTAATTATTCCCATGATTTGCATTGATTTAATTCTAAACGTTTCAGTATTATATGTTTGCCTAAACATTTGTAATTTGCATTGCCACATGTAACAATATTGTGGTGATCACAAACATAAAAAAAAAGAAAATCATAAATGAAATACTTTTGATACATATGAAGTCTCTAATCAGCCATGAGACGAACAATGTTTTTATGCTTGGTGTTGATGAATTGCAGCCTTCACAATTCTATATCAATCTTGACAAACTCAAGGCAATAGAAAGACAAATGGCTGAACAGGGGGCAGATGCTTTTGATCCAATTCCTGTCAGGAGAGTGTTGGGGAGAATATGTATGACTGATGGACATACTAGGGCTTTTTTGTTTTATCATCTTGGTTTCAAGGAAGTTAAAGTCGAATTGGAAACATATGATCTTGATTGGGACGAATACGAAATTTATGTAAGTCAATGCATTGATTGTGGAATCAAACAAATTAAGGATCTGAAAATAATCAACAATGTTGATTACCAAAAATATTGGTTAGAATATTGTAAAGCTATTCGGGAATTATTTTTATCTCGAAGTGTGAGTTGAGAAATTATGGGAAATTCCTATAATACCCATTTTGCCTTTTTCCTTAATAAGACGATTGTTCCAAATGACATCATGGCAATGAAGAAGGTATAGCCTGGAGCAAAAAGTCCTGATATTTCAGGGCTACTTTCTATAGTTGATTCTGTAGTGTTTGAACTGGTTATATTGTTTGTCGTGATTGGCTGACTGCTTGTCAAGGCAGTTGTGGAATTGGTGGTATTGCTGGACGTTCCTGTGGTGCTTGTTGGTCTTTCTCTGACATTTGCAACAATTGCATAACTCCATGGTGTCCCGATATCATCAAACAAGGTTCCAACAACTGTGAAGGTGCCTGAATTATAGAATGTGACATTTGCCATGATGTTGAATGTGCTATTTGCAGGCAGGTAAAATGTGTACCTAAAGAGTGTTGTGTTGCTACTTAACTCAGTCAATACAAATGTGACATTTGGCATGTCATGCATGAAATTACTTTTGATTGTTACATTTACCTGTACTGTTTCATTAACAAAAGTATCAATCGTTGCAGGTGCAACGAAAATCTCAATGCTCTCATTGACTGGTGGAGGTGTTGGCACTTCCACAATAACCATGGGACTCCAAAAGTCAATACCATTCAGAAAGGTGATAACTCCTGCCGAATAAAAAACAGAAATCTCTGAAATATAGATGATTGTATCGATTGGTGTTGTTGGTTCTACAAAATAATTGAAGTAATATCTTGATCCGTTTTGGTAAGGAGATAAATATTCCGAATAATTGGCGTTCCCTCTGTTTTCAATTATCAATGCTTCAATATATGTGCTGTTATCAAGCGAACCGCTCCCTGTGTTATTGAACTCTATCCAAAACGTGGCATTTTCCCCAGGGGCAACAAATTCTTTTTCTGCACCAACATTTGAAAGCATTGGGGCGGCAGATCCTGTCCCTATGGGGATTCGAGGCGATGTGAAATCAAATCCATCATAGAGGGGAACCGAATTGTAATTGATGTCTGTTAGCAAAATATAGTTAATGAAGACATAGTCATAAGGGGATGTGGAATTAAGGGCGTATAGATAGAATGTTAAGGTAACATTCGCATTTTTCACTCCTGGTGTAAACGTGGCCGTTGAAATCAAATCTGCATTTTGACCTGAGCTGGGAACGGCATACAACTCTGCATAAATGGAATCAACTCCCTCATTGTCTGATGCCGCCACCCACGCTTCCAACGTTCCTCCTGGAACCGCTTCACTATCAAAAAATCCCAATCCCTGAAGAGATGGGGGTATGTTGTCTGCGGGCGTTCCATTTACATAGAAACTGAAACTATAGCTAAGATTAACTCCATCGTAATAAAATGCAGCATTGCCTGCAAAGTCATAAAGTTCTACAACACCTATATAATATCTCCCAGCTAAACTATAAGGGGTTATAGTATAGTTTGCTGTTCCCGTGTAACTTAACTGCCCTATTTCTGTAAATACGTAGTTCAACGAATATATCTGTGTTCCTGCCCCACCATCGTCATAATATAGTTGAATGACTCCTGAATTGAATCCAGAGAGTGCATCGTTTGCTGTCAGTGTAAATGTAATTGTGTCATTCACATATAGCATGGTGCCATTTGGTTGTGAGGCAGAAATGCTTACTAAAGATGGGGGATCTAGATCCAATTGCAATGTTGGAACTATAAGACTTGGGGCATCATAATCATATGGTGATGAGAAAAAATAGGACATATCTGTAAACACCTCAACATTTGGGACATATAGCATCCCTTGAGGCCAAGTTGGATAGACTATAAATTCCCCTACAAAATTTCCTGTTGAGCCATTGTAATCCAATGTTACTTGTTCAATATAACTTTCTGCCAATGTTACTAAATCTACAATATATAAATCTGCTGTAACTATTGCTGCAGTATAATTGGTCAAACCACTAACATCAATGTAAATGCTTACTTTCTGATAAGAACTTACACTTGCATTTATTGGCAGACTAAAAGCTACATAATTGATTGTAGGTGTTGCCATGATCGTATTCTCAAAAGTTGTCCCTCCATTTGAAAACTGCATGGAGATCAACAATACTGTAATTACAACCAACATCTTCCAGCTTTTCATATCCAAAAAAAAGCAATTATTATATATAAATAAAACTAAATCCAGACTTTGTTATTTTAAATTCTTTTGCTTCTCCAAAGTATAATTCCGTTGTTATTGGTTTTGTTATATTTTATACATTGTTTGAATAATGTGGTGGTCGATTGATATAACTTTTCGAATATTTTATTTAAAATGTTTTATAGTCCGTATATCTCCCTTTTTCTTCTATTTCCTGAAGGATTTTTACTGATTGCTTTGTCAAAGGGTTATTTCTTACACTTAAATAATACAGGTTTTTAAGAAATTTCATGAACTGGGGAATTTCTCTAATCTGGTTATTTGACAAATTAACTGTTCTCAAATTTTGTAAATTGTAAAGGGATTCTGGTATCTCATTAATCATGTTCCTTTGGCAACGAAGTTTTTCCAGATTTGTCAGTTTTCCAATCCAATTGGGTATTTGAGTTATCTTATTTCCACTTAAATTCAACGTTATTATCCCTGTTAAACTTGAAATAAAATATGGAAATTCCTTAAGTTGGTTGTTTGCAATTTGGAGTTGGCGAATTTGTGATAGGTTTTCCATCCAAGCTGGAAAATTGGACATGCCAATATTGGACAGATATAATCCTGTCTCTTATA
>WAKA01000155.1 GCA_015523565.1 Candidatus Heimdallarchaeota archaeon
GAGGATATTGCGGTGTCATTTATGGAACAGGTATTACGTACTGTATCAAACGCAGGTCAAGGATACGATGAAATAAAGAATATTTCTGAAGATTATTTAAATGGAAACTATCAACTAGTTTTAACTCCCACAAATGTGAATTGACAAAAAACAATAAGAAGATTTTAAACAAATTGTAATCTAAAACACATATGTCTTCAATTGCTGAAATAGCGAGAGAGCTAGTTAAAAGGAAACCTTTCCTTGAAGACGCTTTAACAAGGGGGATAATAAACTATAATGCACTTGCTGAGGAACTTCTTCCACAAATACAGGAAATGGCTGGATCGAAAGAAGTAAAACTCACAACAGTGTCCATGGCATTAAGACGCTTGGGTGAACAACTAAATGCAAAGCATGTTGTTCAAATTGAAAAAAAATTGAGAGATTTTGTAAGTTCTGATATGATTATCAAATATGATCTATTTGAAATTACTGTTCGTTTGGTTCCAAACATAAATCTTGCATCTTCTCTTTCGAAAATTTATGAACTAATTCCAGTTACCTCAAAATCATTTCTTTCAGTGACGCAAGGTAGCATGGAGGCAACAATCATCACTCACATACATTATAAAAGCCAAATTCTGGAAATTTTGAAACAATTTGAGATTATTTCAATAATTGATGATCTGGCGGCCTTAGTTATCCGAATTCCCGAAAATTCAACTGAAGTCCCTGGTTTGTTTTATTATTTCACTAAAGCCTTAAGCATGGATGGGATAAGTATAATCGAGTTAATCTCCACTTTTTCAGAAATGCAATTCATTGTAGACGAGGACGATGTTCCGAATGCTTCAAAAACTATTCGCCGTTTGCTCAAGAAGGTTGAGATTGACCAATGATTATAACCTAAAAACTAGTGTTCTTAAACCAATGAAATGAATTGAAGCAATGGGTAAGGAAGATAAAACAAATGAAAAAGAGGATAAACCGATAGAAGAGCCAAAAGAAGAAAAAGTAGTTACATCTGGGACTGTTGAAATAAACGGTCAAGAAATTAAATATACTGCAACCACTGGAACCCTTATTATCCGTAAAGAGGATGAAAAGAAACAAGAGGAAGGACTTAAACCAAAAGCAACAATGTTTTATATTGCGTATACGCGTGATGATGTAGACCCTGAAAATCGTCCCTTGACCTTTTCATTCAATGGTGGACCAGGTTCTTCTTCTGTTTGGTTGCATCTTGGATTGCTTGGACCGAAACGAGTCATTGCAGAAGATGAAGGGAAGGCAGTTCCCCCTCCTTATAGACTTGTCCCTAATGAATATTCCTTGTTGGATGTCTCAGATCTCGTTTTCATTGATCCAATAAGTACTGGATATAGTCGGACAGTGAAAGGGGAAAAGCCAGATCAATTTCATGACTACAACAAAGACATTGAAAGTGTTGCAGAATTCATAAGACTCTACACCACTAGAGCTACACGATGGACTTCTCCAAAATTTCTGATAGGGGAGAGTTATGGGACTACACGTGCCGCTGGTCTTTCTGGTTATTTACAGGATAGATTTGGTTTCTATCTCAATGGCATTATGCTTGTTTCTAGTGTTCTTAATTTTCAAACGGCTCGTTTCATTCCAGGAAATGACCTTCCCCATTTACTATTTCTTCCAACATTTACAGCCACCGCATGGTACCATAAAAAATTGAAAGAAGAGTATCTTTCAGACTTGAGAGCAACGTTACGGAAGGTTGAGGATTTTGTCATGAAAGATTATGCCCTTGCCTTGCTAAAGGGCGATTCCCTGACAGAAAAAGAAAGACAACGGATAATTAGGAGGTTATCTGATTTCACTGGCTTAAGTAAGGAATATATTGACAGAACCAATTTAAGAATAAACATTCACCGTTTCACAAAGGAATTGCTGAGAACTGAGAAAAAAATCGTGGGTCGGTTAGATAGTCGCTTTATTGGAATTGATCGAGACGCCGCTGGTGAATTCAATACTTATGATCCTAGTTACGCTGCAATCCAAGGTCCTTACACTGCCACTTTCAATGATTATGTCCGACGTGATCTAGGTTACGAAAACGACATCAATTATGAAATTTTGGCAAATCTATGGATGACATGGAAATACGAAAAATTCCAGAATCAATTTCTAAATGTTGCAGAAACCCTAAGGGATGCAATGTCAAAAAATCCTTTTCTAAAGGTATTCGTTGCAAATGGCTATTACGATTTAGCTACACCTTATTTTGCTACAGAGTATACCTTTAATCACATGGGTCTAGATCCGTCTTTAAAGGACAATATTAGAATGACTTATTATGAAGCTGGACACATGATGTATATGCACCCTCCATCATTAAAACAATTGAAGGCTGACCTAACAGCTTTCATCAATTGGGCAAAATAATAAAATTAATCTTTTTCAAGTTTGAAGTAATTTTTCCAAGTGATTAAGACTAATTATTTATTCCTTAAGTCAAGAATAACAATGTCCAATGGTAAAAACTATTGCAGTCCATTCTCATAAAGGTGGTACAGGAAAATCCATTATTGCAGTTAATATTGCCAGTTTATTGGCTGTCAAAGGTTATCGGGTTGTCTTATTGGACATGGATTTGGCCGCGCCCACCTTGCAAACTTATTTTCCTTATGACCCCTCCAAAAGAACTTTGACTGAATATTTTTTAGGGGAGGATATTCCTCTTCAAGATCTTATTTATGATGTTTCCAATAAAATTCCTCTTAAAATTGAGGGGAAGCTGTTTGTAGGTTTATCAAGCATTGAGGGTGGTTTGATCTCAAAAATTGACCAGCGAGGTAGAACTGCCCCCTTAAATGACCTTTACCGTTTAATTGGACTTGTCCGAAATAAGCTTGTTGAAAAACCATGGAATGTAGATTTCGTTGTATTGGATACCTCTCCTGGTGTTTCCATGGGGTCTATCAATAATGTTGCAGTTGCAGAGTATCTTTTTATCATACAGAAACTGATTAATGCAGATCTTGCTGGAACCGTTGAATTACTAAAAATTATCCATCAATCACTTCGCCCAAACACCGCCATTTTAGTAAATCAACTTCCAGAGAAGTTTCTTACACATGAAGGAATGAACATTCGTGAATTGGTTGAGGAAAAAGTCATCAAACCTTTGAACAGGCCAAACATATGGTTTGGCGGAGTAGTTATACACGATGAGCATTTGATTGAACAAGAAATAGAATACGTCTATGAATCTATCAAACAGGACAAAGAAATGATTGGACGGGAGATTTATACCTTAAAATTTCCAGACTTACCATTTAGTAAATCAATAAAACAGGTGCTTGAAGCTTTTCTTAAAAAAGTAGAAGAAGAGGAGGGAAATTGATTGAAACTTCTCTCCCTCTACATAATCCATGAGGATGGCAGATGTCTTTATGACGCAAATTTTGTCCCCAATCCTCCTCCAAGTCAATTGGTCACGGGATTACTTACAGCCATGCAAAATTTTGTCGAAGAAATGACAGGTAGCTATGTTTCCCATTTTTCTGCGGCAGGCTACACATTTATCCAAAAACCAGTTGGTCCCATTTACATTGTAGTGGCAATATCTGATGAATTTCCGTTTGATCAACAGATTGAACTGACTGAACTTGGAATAAATTTCCTTAAACGGTATGGTGAATACTTGGAAAACTGGAATGGTGACATGTCCATGTTCTACGAATTTGAGACAATCACAAGGGAAATTTTGAAAGTTGAAAAGATTAAAGAAAGAATTGACCCTCAAACCCCATTAAATGCGTTAACATTATTGGAACTTCCAGAAGAACTACAAGATGTTGCAAAATTCCTTTTGGAAAAAAAGGAGGTAATTCCAACAGAATATGCAAAATCTCGATCCATAAGTGTTGACAAATCCATAGAACTTTTTGAAAGACTTGTGAAAAGAGGTAATATTGGCCGAATTTTAAAAGAGACTGAGCCCACTTACTTTATCATCTGAGTTTTTTTGATGTAACTGGAAATAAAGAATTCTCCTGCCCTATATGAGGACCTCACAAGGGGTCCTGATGCAACATAAATGAAACCCAATTTTTCACCAATTTGCCTATATTGATCGAACTTTTTTGGATGGATATATTCTTTCACCCGAAGTTGCCTCAATGTTGGTCGCATGTATTGACCTATCGTTAAAAAGTCAACTCCAACATTCCTTAAGTCTTTCATTGTCTCAATCACTTCCTCTTCTGTTTCTGACAGCCCAACCATGATGCTTGATTTTGTGAGAATGTTGTGATCTATCCTTTTGATGGATTTCAAAACGTTCAACGATTGCTCATAACCTGCCCTTTTATCTCTGACTTTTTTCTGCAATCTTCTGACAGTTTCAATATTATGGGCGATGACTTGTGGTTTAGCTTGCACAATTTTTTTTAATGCATCAAGGTTTCCTTGAAAATCAGGAATCAATATTTCTATTAATAGTTCTGGATATGCATTTTTCAATGCCTCAATACAATTTGCAAGATGTCTTGCCCCTCCGTCTGCCAGATCATCCCTGTCAACTGATGTCAACACTATATATTTCAAATTAAGATTTTTAATCGAATCCACAAGTGCCTGAGGTTCATTTGGATTGAGTGGTTTTGGACTTGGTGATGTTTTCACAGCACAAAACCTGCATGCTCTCGTACATGTATCTCCCATCAACATAAATGTGGCAGTGCCTCCTGACCAACATTCTGTACGATTTGGGCATCTTGCTTCTTCACATACCGTGGCAACTCCTGACTTCTTGACAGTGGCATTTACGACACTTAGTCTTCGGGAGAATGTTTTCCCTCTATATTTCAACCAATGTGGAACTTCTAATTCAGCCACACATTATACTTAATAGTGACTATAAAATCAATGAGGTATTCACCCGTATAGATTATTTTTTTGTGGAACCACAAATAACGAAGTCAATCCCGATAAATTTTTTAGGTATGAATATGATTTGTTCCTGTGCAGGAAGCCTTAAATGAATTACTTAGTCTTGGCGCCAGCCTTTCAAGCAAACTGTCCACAGGATTCCCTCTCATTTCAGCTCGAACCATGATAAAAAATAGGTATGGTGAGCTTGAAGAGGAAGTTTTGAAATTTTTGGATAACCCCAATTTTACGGCGAACGACAAATTGCAAAATCTGGTTAAATTAAATGAGTATTTTATTCAATTGAAAAAAGATTTAGCTGAATATGATCTTGGCTTGGAAGAAAGAAACCAAAAAATTTGGGATAGCATAATTCAAAAGATAGATACAACCAATTTCATTATCCAAGCGTCTCGTGTTCCTAACCTTCATAATTTGATCTCTGATATTTTTATTAGGGAATACGACATCACTGTTCTAGAGGATGTCAATCCCTTTTCAGAATCCAAAAAATGGTATGAAATTGTTAGCCAAGCAATGTGGCATGGCTCATTCAATTTAAAAATATTGTATCAATCTCCATTTTTTTCGAAAGAACAGTTTTCACGTATTTTTGGACTATCTGTGTACTATTTCAAAAGTATTGACTCAATTTTTGATGATGATGAAATCAAAAAATTTCTTACCGATGCAAACTCCAATGAGATAAGAGATGATTTAATTCGAGATTTAATGATATTTTATGTCAACATGATTTCTGGATTGGCATTTCTTCAATATAAGGTGGAATTCCTTGAATATGAAGAGTACCTTGGATATTGGGAATTTGATCTTGATGGGTTCAATTTTATTGGTGGACTGATATCTCGCTTTCAATCCATGAAAACCAGTCTCTCTACATTATTACGTTCTGCAGGTATTACTGGGGATTGCATTGCCCTCTTGAAAGGAGAGCACAAGGCAGTCTATAATGAATTTAAAGATTTAGAGATGGTTGTTCTTTCTCAAAAGTTATTGAATTTACTGCATGAAATTTCTCCTCCTTATGCGGATCACAAAGGTATCATTGACCAAATGGATTCCGTCATGACAAAAATTGAAAAACTTATTTCTGAAATTCCTGAAATAGTATTCAAAAGGGAAAATGTGAATGTTTATACCGTTTTGTTCTCATATATTTTAAGCATCATCAAGCAAATTGAATATCTCCCCTTCAAATCAAGCCAATTACAGGCTAAGTTGGAATGGGCTTCCAGGCTGATGCAAAATACACAAATAACCTCAATGAAATTTCCATTTTTCATTTCCCCAATTTTATTGAGCATCGATGCCAATTTGAAAAAAGGAGATTTGGGCTCTTTAGAAAATGATTTGATGTCATTGAAAAGTTTACATTCTGCCGAAGTCAAATTTGACCCTTATCCACACCTTTCAACTGAAATTCTTTTTAACATCCTTAAATTGGTCACCAACCACTCAAACTTAGATGATACCATTAACATGATTTTCCAAAATTATCTCAGTAATTCTGCATTTATTTCAAGCTCCAGATTGCTTGAACAAATCGAAAATTTCATTGACTACTTAAGGGAATACAAAAAATCCATAGAGGAAAACCAAAAAAAGCCTATCCTGCCTCTTGAGTTAGAACAAATGAATACAGCTCTTCCATTGAATCATGTTTTCAGGCATATTCCAAGCTTGGAATTTTATTCAATTAAAGGAAAATACATGGAACTGAAATATCCTATTTTTGGTGATCCTAGCTTTACAATATTTGATAAATAAGCTATTTTTTTTCTATCAAGGTTTCCAATGCAAAAGGAGGGTCATTTGTCTCTTTGAATGTTTTCAAAACTACTAATGTCAAACTTGAGCTAATTCCTTCAACTGATTTCAAATCTCTAATGACAAAATCACCCAGATTTGTAATGGTATCCGATCTGACTTTACATAAAATATCCCACTGCCCTGCGATGATATGAACTTCCTCAACCTGCGGTAGTGTTGCAATTTGTCTTGCCGCGTCCTCTTGAATGTAGTTGGTTTTGGTTTGGTCAAATGAAAGAAGCACAAATCCAATAATTCCTAAATTCAGCAGATTCATGTCAATGTATGCTCCGAAACTCTTGATGATTCCTGAATTTTGTAGTTTCTTAATACGCGCATGAATTGTGCTTTTTGGATGCGAAAGCTTCTCTGACAATACTGCAAGAGGTTCTTGACTGTTCTCTCTTAAATGTTTCAAGATGCGAAAATCTAATTCATCTAACTTTATCATCTAACATATCTTTTACAACCATAATTTAATAATGTTGGACAATTTCCATTTTTTTTCATTATCCGCCATTTTTTTTGGATGTCTTTTAAACAAGGTTATAATTCATTTCATTTTTGGTATTCCAGAGGCAATCTAGAGACAAAGAGAAAAATTGAAAGAATATGGATTTAAAATTGGCAATTCTTATTTTCACCAATTACATAATGACATAAGATTGACAAATCCGGTTATAGTTATTAGTGCATTTGAAAGACTTCACTCATTAAAGAGACTTTTAATCTCCCTCGAAAAAGCATTGGTTGCAATTACTCCAAAAATTTTTATTGTGGTGGGAAAGAAAGAGGATAACTTTCAAGTCATTCAGCATGCAAAAAAGTTTGTTGAGAAATTCAATAATGCAGAACTTATTCTACCATCTGAGAAAATGTCTCTTGTTGAACAATATTATTTTGTTGGTGATAATTTTTCGAAAGAAGATTTTATTATCTTGGAAGATGATCTTTGGGTTTCAGATTCATTTTACCACTTCGCATCTGAAGCTTTATCCCATTATTCACAAGATGAAAAGATTGCTGGTATATGTTTAAGCTCAATGTCTTTTAATGGTTATACAAAGTTTCCTTTTATTCCGATTGATGATGGCACCGATGTTTATTATGCGCAAATTCCATTTTATCATGGACAGGCATTCACTTCTAAAATGTGGCATGGGTTCAAGAACTGGCTGGAAAGAAATGAGAATCCCAATTGGCAAACTCCACATTTGCCACATGTCTTCCGTTCATTTCCTCTTGATGAATATTTCCCTATTATGACACTTTATCTAATTGAAAGCCAAAAATATTTTGTATTTCCTAGAATTTCCTATTCCGTTAATTTTGGGGATATTGGTCGACACTTTAACAAAACTACTTCCTTATTCCAATTTCCTCTTGCTCACAAGCGAAATTCATTCAGTTTTGGAAAATTCTCCACATCTATTTCTGTTTATGATGTGTATCAAGAGCTTCTTCCAGAAATTTTTAAGAAAGAAAATCCTATGCTCAAAGATTTTGAATTCATTGTCGACATTAATGGTGGCAGGTCAGTCTCGGAATTGGATAACATCCCTGATGAAACATATCTGCTGACTACAAAACCGTGCAAAAACAAAGTGAACGGCTTTTCGAATCAAATGAAACCATTGGAAGAAAATGTGCTTTCTTCTATGAATGGTGAATTTATTAGTCTTTGCAGATATGGTAGTCTTTCCAGAAAGTTATGTGAGAGGAAACAAATTGCCAAACTTTCAAGCTATTTCTATCCTTACCATGGAATGGGTTATGCAAAGCGTCTTCTAAATCGGATAATCGCTGTGTTGTAAATTGTTTTTTTCGTTTTAATACATTATTGTCTCTAATTTTTTGGATAATTGCTGAGGTCAAATTTCTAAATTCTTTTATTAAATATCAAATTTCGTTATATGATGGATCCTACGGAAAAAAAAGTCGTTATCATTGGTCTAATTTTTGTCATTTTTGTCTTTGCGTCTCTTTTTGGCAATGCAATTCTTCAACGGTTTAATCAACCAGAAGTTAATCTATTGTCAAATCCCTATCCCGCAAAAGACTTTACATTGCGAAACTATGAAAATGAATCAATTCAATTTAATGCGTACAAGGGAAAAGTTCGGCTGGTCACCTTTGTTTATCAACAATGTCCTGATGGTTGCAGTTTGGTTGCAACAAAAGTTATCACTGCATTTAACCATTATCAGGACATCGGGAAATCAGATCAAATAGCCACTTTTATCATTGATTTTGATTATGTTCACGATACCGCGGCAGAATTAAGATCATTTGCAAAGGGTTTAACAGGAACTGATGAAATTTTGCCTAATAGACAATTCCTTTACGGAAATGAAACTGAAATCGTCAAGGTCGCTGCGGATTGGAATTTTTATTTTGCTCCTGTCAATGAGACAACAAATAGCACAACTACGCAAAATGCATATCTCAATCCTCAACATCAGGGGACTCATAAAGCTTTATGGATCCACCAATTCATCGTATATGTCGTGGATGAAGAAGGTCTTGTTCAAAGACTTTTTACAGGAACTGATTGGGATAACCAAGAACTTTATGATACAATAGATTATTTGCTTGTAAACTGATCATTTGTTTTTTTATGTATCTTTTCTAACAATTTTTTCAATTATCCATAAAGGTGCGTTCGTTCTTATGGCTTGTTTTCGAAATGTTGTCTTGCAAGCTTTAAATCCCAGACTATGTAGATCTTCAACAATCTTTTTTGATTTCGGTGTATTCACATGGAGATATGAGCTTATCTCTTCGATAGCATAATAATATGGAATGTCATGGGCATAAATTGCTTCATTCAATATTTTCTCAATCCTTTTTGTTGCATGCAAATTTACATTCGGTAACAACTCAAGAAGTTGCCTGTTCCAATTCTGATCAAATAATTCTCCTTTCCAAAGTTCTCCAGCTTTTAACAATTTTCCATGTTTTGTGTGTCTTTGCGGGTATTCAAACCCAACCCATTGGCACTGTTGGCAAAAAAAGACATTTCCCAGTCTTGAAACTGATTCATTCGCTTTTCCTCTCCCTTCCTGAACCTGTAAGAATATCTTGACATAATGGTCTGTTGAGACAGACAATAATGGTTTAATTCCTCTTTCTTGGCGAGCGGCTGATCTTGCCACTAAGCCAATCACTATTCTTATTGCTGTTTCATGTGTTCTTTCATTGTTCAATGGATAAGCTCCATATTTTCGCAGACATGCTTTTGGGAACACCCCTGCCAGTGCGGTCATATCCGTTGCAGTTACTGACACTATTCCATTTCTTGCAAGCAACGACCAAATGAAATCAATAAATGGTGCAGGACTTCCAAATGGATCCAAATCAATCATTTGGTATTTGAATTTATTTTCCGCCAATTCAAGCATCAGGGCTCTTGCCTCCCTTTTGAATTGAATAAGGCGATTATCTTTCAACTTGCCTCGATTGAATGCCGCTAGCTTTGTAGATATTTCCCCAAAATCGTTAATTACACTTTCCTCAATTGCTTCATTTGCTTCATTGACAAGGCGAACTCCTCTAGCGCCAATTCCCGCAAGAGGCTCAAAAAACCTGATTTTCCTTTTCCGTATATTGCTCAAAAGCTTTACAGAAAGAATAGCTAGGTCACGGTTTAATCCCATGGCTGGATTGAAAAAAGCAGGTGCTTCATAAATGTTTTCAGTATCGGAAATCCAAAATATTGTATCTCCTTCCATATATGTACGTATGGGAATATTTTCTATCCAACGTTCCATAGGGGGTACATAGCCTGTTATTTGTTCTTTTGGTTTAATGTTTCTACACCTCACCCTTCTGTCTTTTTAAAACCAGTGCAGACATAGTATTCCTCTGCCGATCGTTTTCGTGTTGCAGGTGGTCGAAATCGCTTTATTTTTTGAAATCGAGGTTTGATTTCCTCATCCAATTCTTGGATTGTTGGTCCACGAAATACTTTTGTAACAAATGTCCCTCCTTCTTTCAATATCCTGTTGCAAGCTTCCAATGCAAGAAGAACTAAATAGTTTTGCCTATCAGCATCAAGGGACCAATTTCCCGTAACGTTTCCAGCCAAATCAGAAAGTACCACATCTGCCAAAGATCCAGCAACTTTGAAAATTTGGTCTGCTAAATCTTCTCTTCTCATATCAAGACGTAAAATCTCAATGTTCTTTTTTTCAAATGGGGCAATTGCCTGCTTGTCAACTGCCACAACTTTTCCTTTCCTTCCGACAAATTCCGAAGCCACTTGTGACCAACCCCCTGGTGCGGCTCCTAAATCAACCACCACATTTCCTCGTTTGATAATGTAAAACTTTTTCTGAAGTTGCTTAAGTTTATATGAGGCACGCGAACGATATCCTTCCTCTTTTGCTTTATTGTAATAATATTCCCTTTTCCGCTCATCAATTGATGCCATTACTATTTCCCATTCATTCTCCAGATATTAAGAGGTATGGATAGGGTGGCAAAATATTTTTTAATGAAAAAAATTGATTGCTCTTTATCGTCTAATCTGAGAAAAGTTTATTAAAACAAAAATCATTTCCCTTTTTAGAAATTTTTGAGGATGACATGCAATGTTTGACGGGAATAAGTTTTACTTAGACAAAACTGGGCATGGGAGAATTGAAGCAAAGGTTTCAACCACTTTTGAGGAAAACCTGGAACAGAGTATAATGGACTTGCTGAACAAGTACAAGGAAACCTCTCTGAATGAGGTGACAAAACATTTTGGTGATTATCCCCAAGTGCATAACAAATTAAAAGATCTTGTCCTTGAAAACAAAATTTTCATGTATGAAAGGAAAATTGTTGTTGAGGATCATCTAGAAACACAGAAACAAGTTAAAATTGTTGACCCTAATGCATCAAGCTGGAACCCATTCAATGCACAACCATGTCTTACCTGTCAAATAATCGCGGAGTGTCAGCTTGGAAACCCTGTTTCGCCTGCAACCTGCCAAGAGTTTCAAGAGTGGCTTGAGTTTGAAATTGAACTTGAAATGGTCGATGAATAAAGGAAAATACATATACCTCTTCTCATATTCTCATTTATGGAAGCAAGCGAGGAGATTCCTCAAATCAGGTTTACAGACTTCTTTGAAAATGAACGAACGATAAAATATATTGTTTCTTTGACTCTTTTATTTGCAATGTTCATTCCTGCCGCGACACGAACAGACAATGGCGTCATGATTGAAACCATCTATTATTTTCCTTGGGCTGTTTTTCGTATTTTTAACCCTTCTCCTGCCTATTCAACAAGACAAATGCAGGTGCTATTTCCAATTTCAACGATTTTAATAATGCTACCCACATATTATGTTATTTTTGAAACTTTCAATCTGTTAAAAGAAAATCAAACTCTTTATCTCTCCTTTTTAAAAATATCTGGGGCAGAATTGGCACAAGTACTCCTTATATTTCTGACATTACAATCTGGTGCAAGCAATGAAGTCAAAGACGAGATATTTTGGGGGCAATTGTTTATTATGTTCTTTTATTTGGTTTCCGCTGCATTGCTTTATCTTGAAAAAGCAAAGTTAGAGCTCTACAAAACATAAAAAAAATTGGCTAATCCTTCATTTCCCAATACAAATCTTAATGTAGTGTGAAAAAACAGTTTTCATGACAATGAGTGATCGCCTCAGCAAAATCCTAAATCATGAAATTGCCAATGTCAACAAACATTTACCTGTTCGTAGTATTCCTTTGAATATGGCGTTAAAAATGGATATTCCCCAAGTGAGACTAAGAAATAGAGAATTCATGTCTTTTGACAAAAAGGAGCTTGAATTCATTGCTGATTTTTTCACCCCAAATGAGCAGAGAGAAGTGGAACTTCCAATATTCTTGACAAGAAGGAGAGACCTAGGTTCTGGTGCTTTTTTTATTGGTGGAAATCCTGCAAATGTTTATGTTATCCAAAAAATATTGAATCCAGATCTTCCTAGATACATGATTTGGAAGCTAACTGCAAAAATAGATACAATGCGAATTATTTATCGTCCTCAATACCAAGAAATTCGTAAAAAACTTAAAACAACAACAATTCCCGCATTTGCATAAGACTTACCTTGTTCTTTCGGAAACCGAAAAAATTTTTATGTGTATCGAGTAGATTGTCGTATGGACAATGATGACCCGCTTATCTATGACTGGAATACTGTTGATTTCAAGTTTAAACGTGACAAGCCCATTATGCTGGATGATGAAAGCCTAAGGGATGGTCTGCAGTCTCCTTCTACAAGAGACCCCCCTTTGGAATATAAACTTAAATTGGTTCGACTAATGGAAAAACTTGGAATTGATGGAGCTGACATTGGCTTTCCTGGATCAACCAAGAAAATGTATGATGATGTGACCGCGATATGTGAATTAATTCGTGACGAAGGGTTTAAACTGTTTCCTAATTGTGCAGCAAGAACTGTAGAGGCAGATATCAAACCAGTTATTGAAATCAGCCATAAAGTGGGAATTCCAGTGGAAGTTGCCGCATTTCTTGGCTCATCTCCCATTAGAATGAAAGTTGAGGGATGGACTCCTGACAAACTTGTAAAACTCACTAAAGATGCTACACGTTTATGCCTTGACAATGATGTCCCAATCATGTTCGTGACAGAGGATACCACAAGGGCAGACCCACAAATGTTAAAAGATCTTTATTTAACCGCCGCGGACGAGGGTGCACAAGCTGTTTGTCTTTCTGATACTGTTGGTCATGCAACTCCTCATGGAACTTTTCAACTTGTTTCATATATCCGCAGGATTCTTGATGAGGCAGGTCACCAAAAGGTTCGAATTGATTGGCACGGTCATCGGGATCGTGGATTGAGTATTCCAAATGCATTGGCGGCAATTGAGGCGGGAGCTGATCGGATTCATGGAACAGGTCTTGGAATCGGGGAACGTTGTGGGAATACCCCTATGGACATTCTTCTTGTCAATCTAAAGTTGATGGAGTATCCTGGTTTCAAGGAGAGGGATCTTTCATCTTTGGCAGAATACACTGAGCTTGTCTCTGAAATGGTTCAACTTGATATTCCACCTAACTACCCTGTCATGGGCAAAGACGCCTTCAGAACAGCAACAGGGGTTCATGCAGCTGCTATCATGAAGGCTCAAGAAAAGAATGCATATTGGGGAGATATTGTCTATTCCTCTGTCCCCGCCCAAGATTTCGGAAAAGAGCAAGTAATTGATGTTGGACCACTCAGTGGCCTATCAAATGTGAAATATGTTTTACGTAAAATAAACATTGAACCTACTGAAGACAATTGTCTTAAGGTCTTACAACATGCAAAGGAAAACAATGCCGTTTTGTCAATTGATGAAGTCGCTTCACTATTTCATTAATAATTATGCCACAACCTAATATTGAAATATTCTAATACCATACTAATCTCAATGGCAAAAAAAGTTGCACCTGCATATGACATCTATTTGATAAGAACTTCGGGAATCCCTCTTTTTGCAGGCTGTAGTCAAAATGATTATTGCATGGCTCGTATGGGTCAACATGAGTTGCAGGCAGGTTTTCTCGCTGCAATCAATGCATTTTCCAAAGAAGCATTTGAGAATGAAAAAATTCATACAATTTTTATGGATAATATCCAAATAAATTTCCTTATCAATGAAAATGATGGTTTGATATTTGCGGTCATCCATGAAAAAGACCAAGACACTAATTTCATTAAGAAACGTCTGAAGGATGCATATGATGTTTTCATAAACAGGTACCCTGAAGCCAAAGATGAGACTGTTGTTCAAATGGATCAGTTTTCAGAGATACAAAATATCCTGAAACAACTTGGATTGGTTGAAAACCGTCTTGGTAATACGTTAGAAATGCAGTTTGAAGAAAAAGTTAGGCATTCCAGAAAACGAAGACTCTTTAACTGGGTTAAAGGGCTAATGTCTGCTTCATGATTTGGTTATCCAGAATATTTGTTTTGTTAAAGCTTTACCTTGATATTTTTCAGCATAAAGGCAATGTTTTTTTCTTGGCGTTCCCTATTAATACACATGAAACGATATAGTCCCATTGCTGGATCATGGTACCCTGGAGACCCAATTGAACTAACGGCAGAAATGAGAAACCTTTTTGTCGATACAAAATTTGGACCTGGATATGATCCAAAATCCCAACAGAAATCTTGTGACCAGAAACTTGTAGGGATTGGTTCTCCTCATGCTGGATATTTCTTTTCTGGCTCTGTTGCAGCAAACAGTTATGCCCATCTTTATGCCCATCACCAAAAAATTGACACTGCAATTATCTTAGGTCCCAACCATCAGTTCCCATTTCCTGAAATATCAATATTTCCTGAAGGGACTTGGGAACTTCCCCTTGGCGAGGTAGAAATTGATACGGAAATTGTGGAAATGGCAAAGACATATGAAAATCCAAAATTTAGAGATATTGTTGAATTTGAAACTGAATCACAACGAGTGGAACATTCAATTGAAATTCAAATTCCCTTTCTCCAATATTTATATGGGAACAATTTCAAATTTATTCCAATTTGCTACGGGAACCAAGATTTTAGCAAAATTTCGATTATAGTTGCTGATTTTTTAAAATATCTAATCGATACACTACATGATCGGACAATTGCGATAATTGCAAGTTCTGATCTTTCACATGAGCCCAACATTGCAAGACTTGAGAAAAATGACCATACCATGCTTGACCTACTTGTAACTAATAGGCTTGAAGATGCAGTCAATTTTAGAGACAGGGTGGGTATGACAATGTGCGGTTATGGTCCGTTCTTTACCCTTGCAAAATTAACACAGCTTATGGGGATCCCACACAATCAACTCCTAAAATATGCTCATAGCAGTCAAATCCGCCCTAATCACCGTGGACCCTATACTGTTGGTTATCCCTCTGTTGCGTTTGAAGTGGCAAGCAATCAATGACTAATCGCGACGCCAATTATACCGTGGAACATCAAAAAGACGTTCTGCATTTCCCTTTCCTACCAATATGTCATCTTCTATTCTTACGCCAAACTTTCCTTCGATATAAATTCCAGGTTCAATTGTATGTGCCGACCCTGCCTTTAATGGATCTTGGTTTGTTCCAACTAAATAGGGGTGTTCATGAACCTCTAATCCCAGTCCATGCCCAAGCCTATGTGTAAAATATTTGCCATAGCCCTTTGTCTCAATATGTTCCCTTGCAATTCTGTCCAATTCTGCGGGAATTGCTCCCTCTTTGTCTGCATCAAATGCTTGTCGATTTGCTTCATATACAATATTATATATTTCTTCAAATCCCTCAGGTGGTTTCCCAAACGGCATTGTTATTGTAATGTCTCCTTGGTATCCGTTGACATTTGTTCCTACATCCATAAGGACGACCTCATTTTCTCTTAACTTTTTGTCAGTCGGATATCCGTGAGGTAAAGCTGAATTACTTCCAAACTGAACCAATGCATAAGTGATTGGATTTCCTGAACGAGACCCAAGCTCTTCATTAAGAATCGGAACAACCTCACGTTCTGTCATCCCTGCTTTTAACCGTTCAAATGATGCCAGGATACCTTCTGCCGAAGCCTTTGTCGCCATTCTCAGTTGCTCCACTTCCCATTCCGATTTAATCAATCTCAATTCATCTATTATTTCTCCAACTGACTTGATTTCTCGACTCTTCCCAGCTTTGTTCAATCGTTCAACTTCAACAATCCATAATTTAGGATCGACTCCGATATGGTTTCCAATACCCCTTTCAGCCAGTTCTTGTTCTAATTTGCGATATGGGGACTCTGTTTCTTCCCACACAATAATATCGTCCAATCCTGTGGCACGCGCAAAGTTTGACTTTTCAAAAGCAGGTGTCAACAAAAACGGATCTGTATCTTTTCCAATTACTCCACACAAAAACCTTTCTGAAGGCTGACCCGCCTTTCCAAAAAAGTACCTGAAATTTACTCCCAATGGAATGATCAGGGCATCAAGTCCATGCTTTTCCAACTCCTCTTTTGCTCGTTTCCATCGTTTTTCCAACTCTAATCTTGGAACACTCATAAATTTCACTTTATATCTCTATTTTAAAATAAAACGGATTTCCCTATTTATTTTCAACAAAATTATTTTTCCGTCCAATACCAGAATGTCAAACTAACATTTACTGTTTGAACTAAAGAGGATTGCCCAATTACTAAATTTACAACAACATCTATGAACAATTTTTTAAAAAATAAATCCTAAGTTAATTTGGCCGGGGTCGCCCAGTGGACAACGGCGGGAGGCTTAAGCCCTTCTCTCTTAGGAGTTCGTGGGTTCGAATCCCACCCCCGGCATTTTCCAGTTTATTGCTTTCTACTATTTAAAAAAGAATTGAGACAAATCTGCATTTTCTTAAATTTTAAATTCTTACTATGAATGGGATGTCACTAATCCTTTCTGATGGTTTTTCCCATATCCCTGGTATTTTTGTTAAACAATTCGGACATGTACCCTGTTCTGTAATGTTGTATTCGATTACTCTGAACCCTCTTCTTTCAATCAATCGGTTCCCACAATTTGGACAAATGGTGTTTTCCCAATCTTTCAATCCTGGAAGATTTCCCAAATAAACAAAATTGATCCCTTCTTCTTTGGCGATTCTTGCCGCCTTAAGCAAATCATCTTTTGTAGTATACCTTTTATCAGTCATTTTATAATCTGGATGGAAAGCAGTAATGTGCCAAGGGATGTCCTTTGAGACTTCTGCGATAAATTGAGCCATTTGCCTAATTTCCTCTTCAGAATCATTGAAGTCAGGGATAAGCAAGGTGACAATCTCAAGCCAGAACCCTCTTTTGTAAACCTCTTTGATTCCATTCAAGACATTTTCAAGCTTGGTTCCCAACGCTCTGTAATTTTTGTCATTGAATGTCTTTAAATCAATCTTATACATGTCTGTAACTGATCTAATAAAATCAAGAACTTCTGGAGTTGCGTTACCATTTGATACATAACCTGTTGCCAGCCCATGCTTTTTTGCCTCAGTAAATACGTCCTTACTCCATTCTGATGTTATCAATGGTTCATTATAGGTTGAAACTATGGTTCGGGCATTATAGTTGATTGCAGCGTCAATCAATTGTTTTGGAGTTACTTGGATTGGTCGTGTTCCTGCCTGATCATCCCTCAATGTTTGGGAGATTTGCCAATTTTGGCAGTATGAACAATGCAAGTCACATCCCAGCATTCCATAGGAAAGTGCTGAAGAACCTGGATATGCATGAAAGAATGGTTTTTTCTCAATTGGGTCGACCTGCCAACTAGCAACATATCCCCAAGGAACCATAAGCTTTCCATCTTTGTTAAATCTCACCCTGCAAATTCCCTTTTTGTTATTTGGAATTCTACACTTGTGTGCACATGCAAGACATTGGATATATTCCCTTCCATTGACTTTTAGATGTCTAAAAAGGTCACTTTCTGTAGTCATTTTTGCTAGGGTTGTTTCGAGATTCATAGTCGGAATAATATGGATATTTACCTATATATATTCTCTGTAAAAGGATATTTTGGAGTGGTTTAATAAAATAATCATCTGGATAAACCAAAAGTTTATTCAAAAACTGCTGGGAGAATACAGAGTCTAATTTTGTTTAACTTTGTATATGTTTTTTTAGTGGGTCTCTTTAAGGGATTCTGCTTGAGATTCAGAAAATGTAGGCTGTTAGGTATTTGAATATCATCGGGAATGTTCTTGATTCTATTTTTTTCAAGGTTTAAGTCTCTTAATTCATTTAAGTGAGAAATATTTGGAAATTCTGTTAATTCGTTTTGACACAAATCAATAGACTTTATGCTCTTCGGGAAATTGTTAATCTGTTTCAGTTTACAGTTTCTTATGTAAAGGTGGGTTACATTTTGAGGGCAGTTGAATGTTTTCAGATCCAAATCATCTAATGCGAGGATTTGTATCTTTTGATTCATAATCAATTGAATATCTCCTTTGCACCCAATAACTTTCAATGTTTTTAACTTAGGAAGAGACTTTATCCAGTTTAATTGCTCCTTGAGCTCAATATTCTTCAATACAATTTCTTTTAAATTTTTAAATTTTTCTGGATTTTTTACGTAGATATGATGTACTTTTGATAGATGCAATGATTCTAAAAATTTCATTCCTTGTAATTCCACACTTGAACCATGAATTGACAGAAATCTTAAATTGTGAAGATGTGGTATTTTTATAGGGTTGTGCGACAAAATTGAAATTGATAAATTTTTCAATTGGGGAAAATTTTCAAGGAACGAAAAATCAGTCAAAACCCATGTGTTTATTCCTTCAATACTGAGTGTTTCCAAAAAAAATAGCACTTTTCTTGGGATGTAATTGCTGATAATTTGGTTTTTGACTTGAATGTTTAGAAAACGTAAATGTTCCAATTCAAAAATTTCTGGAAAAAGTGCTGGAATTGGATTTTTTGTGGTGAACGCGATAATCTCTTTTTCTTGGTTGACTAAAATATTGAAATGTGAATTTCCAAATTCTTCAATTTCTGTATCATTAAAGACCTGGAACTCAGAAATAATTGAGAACATCATATCTGGAAAAGTGATCTTTTCACCATTCTCTTCAGTTCTATTGACAAGACGTTCAATTATCTCTACTTTTTTTATTTCTTTTACAGATATGTGGTTCTCTGATGAAAGGGGTATTAAAACCCCCCCCGCATTGTGCATCAATTTGTTTTTCTTTATTATCTATAAAAAAAATGTTTGCATTGGATGGATTATTGATTTATTTTTAAATAAATTATTGCGCAAATACATCCATTGATGGTTTCACACTAATGGCTTTGAAATAAAAAAAAGCATATTGATCTGCGAAAATTATCATCTATCGGGCAAATAATTTTAGAAAGATGGCAAAATTGGCAATTATGATTGATGCACCTACCTCATTGTGTCTAAAAATTTATGAAATTGTTGTAATTGTAATATTGGGCATTGTGTATGTATTCTTAAGGGGAAGTGAAGCAAATCCCATTCTTGTAGCATCTTTAGGTTTTATTATTGCTTTATGGCTGATACTTAAACCAAGTGAATGGGCTGTTGAAGGTTTAACCATGCTTGCAGAACGTTTAGGCATTGGAACATATGCCGCAGGCATTGTTGGATCAATTATGGCTAACCTTCCAGAACTTATCCTTGCCTTGTTGCTTATCCTTAAGGGGCAAAGCAACATTGCAATTCTTACCGTTCTAATTGTTGCAGGTGCCAATACACTGCTCTTCGGTGTTGTTACTGTTATGCAAACCAAGAATACAGGTCATATAAAGGTTCCAACAACAACATTAAGATACGAATCAGAGCTAATGATGTTTGCTTTTGTCACATCCCTTTTCCTATTGGTTTTCAACTTTGCCGAAAATGTCCGACTTGGTACTCAGGCAGAAGGGGTTAAGATTCCTCTGCTTTTTTCAATAGGGACTGTTGCAATTTATATTGCTTATATGATTTTTGTGGCAAGTGACAAAGAACTTAATCCAAAGCAAAGCGAGGAATTGAAGGCGGAAATCAGAAAATCCCCTGGTCTGAAATGGGGAAACATTGGTAAATTCCTAATTCTAGGTGTTTTAGGCATTGTCTTGGCAGGTGAACTAATGGCCAATGGTGCGGAATTGTTAATACATGAGGCTGAAATCTCTGGTCTTAAACTTAATGAAGGTCATATTGCCCTGATTGTGGGTGTTCTAGGTTCCATTCCAGAGTGGGCTGTTGCTCTCAAAGCAAAAGAGGATCCTGAACTGGTTTTTGGAAGTGTTCTTTCTTCAATTTCTGCAACTATTTTATTCATGATTGGGCTTGTCTCCATTTTTCTCTATGTCCTTGGTCGTGAATTTATTCTTGATCCTTATGGTCTTGTCCAAATAATGCTATCTGGTGCAATTCTTCTTTTTGTTCAATCATTGATGAAGGATGACCTGAAACTAGATCTTTTTGAAGGTGTCTGTATCGTCATCTTACAGTTGATTGGATTTGACATTCTCATTTCTGTGTAGTGTTGTTTCGCCTCAATTGAAAATGAAGAGGCATTCACTTTACTGTGTACATAGTGTTAAATACCTGCTCTGATTATATGTTATATAATGTCGATTCGGAAAGCGGCAAATGAAAAACTTATCTCATCCATTACATTTTATCTTGGAACCATATTCTTCCTGTTTTCAGTTTTTTATTCCTCATTTATCACGTCCAACATCATTCTGGTTTCTACATATATGCTAATAATTTCTGGTTTGCTACTGGTATTTGCCTTTATAAACAATTATAGAATCATACTCCCCTTACTTATTGGCATGGTTGCATTCTCAAGCATCAATTTGGGAATAATTCTTGCGGGGATTGCAGGATTGGGAAGTCATGAGCCCAATGTTGTATCAGGACTTTCCCGCATTGTCCTTGCTGTTTTCATCATCTGGAAATTAACGGCAGAAATGAGGCATTTGACATTGGAAATTGATCCTTTTGCACCTAAAAGGGGGTTCATTGGAAATCTACTTTATGGTATTGTCTTTCCAAAACGTGAATTTTTCAGACTTGTCAAGGTGATGGTTTTCATCATTGCTGGGTTTTATTTTGTAATGACTGGATTGTCCTTAATCAGTACATCCTCAGTCAATATTGCCTTCTTCCAAAAAACGGAAAGAATTTCACTTAACATTCTCTTTCTTGGAATGCAAACTCCCATGATGATGGCTTCTAGGGCATCTGTCAGCAGAACCTTTTCAGAGTATCTGAAAAACCTGCAATGGCTTGATGATTCAATACTTCAGGATGGGTCTGAAGAAATAACAAAAGCTTACAGTGAAATTGCCAATTCATCAGAAATCTCTTTTGACTCCATTAACTCAAATGGCAAACACCTATGGATTAGCGTATTCCTTATTCTCTTACTTCAAGCATATGAATCCTATATTTTAAACTGGGATGTTGTTCAAACCATTAAGTCAATTAATTTAACTGAATTTCTTGCACAAATCATCAATTTTGTTCTGAGTCTTATTGGTTAATCCATTTTAACGCTTCATTCCTGTCAGTAAACATTCTTCGTTTTTTTATCACGTCCGTATTGGCTTCCTTGGACACATGTTTTATCTGCAATCCTCCAATTGCCGATCTAGGGCGTAAAACTGCGGCTTTTCTCAACTTTGGAGATCCACTTAATTTTTTCACAACCCTTGTAAAATGATTGCGATCTGCTGTAACCTTGAATTCACTAAGATCCGCAAATAAATCAAATCCCTCTTCCGCTTCCGATAATATTTTTTCAATATCTTTTTCATAATCTATTATTTCCTCATCATTTAGGAAACCTACAAGCCTTATTGTAATTCTATTTGATAATTTATCATACGCGACATGATATGTCATACTATACTTTTTTAATTTCAAGCAGTTAAGATTTAACTTCAAAAAAACAAACAAAATACTTATTGTAAATTTCATAACTGATGAATAAAAAAATAGGACATCAAAACTCCAAGGTTCAAGAAGGGTTATATGTGTCAAAAAGAACTTTTTGTCAATGGCTGTAGAACGGATTATAGTTATTACAGGGTCTAAAGGTGGTGGTGGCAAGACCCCTGTGGCAATTTCACTTGCACTGTCCCTTGAAAAACTCAAAGTACCTGTCATGATGAGTGATTTTAATTTTAATAATGCAGATAGTTTTTCTATTCTTTATGGAACCAATGTCTCACAAAGAAAAAAGAAACGTTGGTTGGGGGAACAAGTAATTAATGGTGAGGCGGTTTGGCGTATCAGTGAACATCTTTGGTTAACAAAGTGGAAAAGTGTGATAAATCTTGGTTTACCCAGTACAACTGAATTTTGGGAAAAAATCAGAAAGCTTTCACAGTTGGAATTGGGGGAAAATGGACCTAAAGTAATGGTAATCGACACAAATATGACCATGCCCCTGATTTGTCTTCCAGAACCCAAGGTTCAAGAGTTCCAAAATCTTCCGATAATTGAGGTCTGGCATCTTTGGTCTCCTTCAATTATCCTACAATTGGGAGAACAGGAACGATTTATTCGTGCCATAACCAATCTTAATCGTTTTAGTCAAGGATTTGAAGAGCGTATGGTTCATATTTTTACTCCAAGACATTATACCGCGATTTCCCTAAAAAATACCATGTCTACATTATTAAAAGGAGAGTTTTCAATAGGCAAGCAAGTCAAATTCAAACAGACAAATCCAAAACCGATAAAATTCAATGAACTAAAAGATGTCCTGTTTGCCAATTTCCTTCCGAATATTCTGAATTATTCCACTTCCAACAAATCAATAGAAGATTTGCTTAATGACTGGTTAAAAAATATCACTAAGAAAATTGAAGAACGCGAATATAGAACAAATAACATAATCATGGTTCCGACTGTTGTTAACAGTATTGCCTTGCTTGTTGAAGAATTAACACTCAAACCCCGAAAAACATTGAAAAGCATATCTGAAGACATGGGAACTCTTTTCGAGATTATATTTCAATTCATTGTCACAAATAGGGAGGAATTTGCCGCTTTCAGCTTGTTACCTACGTTGTTTCAAGAATAGTGCCTATCATTGTTTGTATAACTGTTTTTGTCTTTTTAAAATATCATAATTTCTGCTTAAGGCAGAATTAGATTTCTTCTTAATTCAACAGGGAGTGCAAATCCCTCTCCCTGCAATTTTTGCAATGCACTTTCCACTGCCTCCTCCATAATTTGTTTCAAAAAACTTTCATGTTCTTCGCGATGAAGTATTTGCTTTACCAAAGGATCAGTCAATTCTTCATCCAAAATGAGATATACCTTTCCTCCTTCATTGGTCTTTTGCAATAAAAGTTTTCTTGCTTTTGTTTTTTCAATATTGCAATCCAATGACACTGTATTCCCCTTATCAACTTTATTCAATAACTTTCCTTGTTCAATTAATTTTTCAAATAAATTGTCGAAATATGGTATTATGCTTGAGATTCTTGCTTGACTGATCTCTAATGCAACTTCTGCTTCAATTTGCATTGATTTGGTGAAATGATCCAATAATTCCATGATTTTTTGTATTCCCTCAAGAGGAATTCCCATGATACGTATCTTTTCAATTTCTATATTGTTATTTTGATGTAACTTAAGAAAAAAAACCTTGAACTTTCCTATTCCTTTCAAATTTAACTGCCATTCTGTATCTCTAACCTTGTCCAAAATTTTTTCAATGTTTCCACTGCATTCACTTGCATTTGATTGTAAATTCAAAGCTTCGATGATGATTGAAGCAGTTAACCTGTCTCTTATACACATCTGA
>WAKA01000156.1 GCA_015523565.1 Candidatus Heimdallarchaeota archaeon
AAACTTCCTTTCTTTTTACTAACCAAGAGTAAGGTTATATTCTCCTATTTCTGAATTGATTTGTGCATATTCCAAAAGTCAAGTTAATTGGGGTTGGCGGTACGATTGCGAGCATTAAAACACCTGAAGGTTTAATCCCTGGATTAAATGTTGATCGGATTATTCGGTCTATCCCTGAATTGACCAATATTTGTGAAATTGATACCTTTCAGCTGATGAACCTTGATTCATCAAATCTGCAACCTGAAGATTGGATCAAGATTGCAAATGCTTGCATTGACGCTCTTAATGACCAAACAATCGAGGGTGTTGTGGTTCTACATGGAACCGATACTATGGCTCATTCTGCTACTGCTGTTTCTTTTCTTGTCCGAGATCAAAACAAACCAATAATTTTCACAGGGTCACAGATCCCTTTTGAATCATTTGGCACTGATGCTCGTCGCAACATTGTGGATTCAATCAGGGTAATCTTGGAAACTGACATTGCGGAAACAATGATTGTATTTGATTCAAAGGTTTATCGTGCATCTAGGACAACAAAATTGCGGGAATATGAATTTAATGCATTTGAGACTATTGACCCCACCCCAATTGCAGAAATTGCACGCCGCATTGAGATCATTGATCCATTTGTCAAACGAAGGCGGAATTCTCTGGCTTGGCTTGATGGCTCAATAAATCCAAATGTTGCACTTATCCGTGCATTTCCTGGGTTGAAACCAAAAATGATGGAAACTCTACCCGAACTTGGCTATCAAGGTGTAGTGATCTCTGCTTATGGGGCGGGGAATTTGCCCACAAAAGAGAGGTCTTTGATTAAACCTCTGAGAAAGTTGTTGCAGGAGGGGTTCCCTGTGGTTGTTACAACTCAATGTGTTTTTGGAAGAAGTGAGCTATTTCTTTATGAGGCAGGGAATATGCTGTTGCAGATGGGGGTCATTTCGGGTTATGATATGTTGTCGGAAACTGCCCTGATAAAATTGATGTGGGTGCTGGCAAAGACGACTGAGATGGATGAAATCCGCAAACTGATGGGGAAAAACATTGCGGGGGAAATCCGTGCGAAGATTTTATTCTGAACGGATTCTTTCCTCAATGCCTTTTGCAAGGGTTGCCGCCTTGACAATGTCATCAAGTGTGTGCTTTAGTCTTCCCAAAGTCATTTTCCCCTTTACAATGACTTTGATGCCACCTTTCTCCTTTATTGTCGTGCAGGTTGCTTCTCCTGGCATTGTCTGGTTTTCTGGACTGACCGCGGCATCTAGGATATTTGGGTCTCCTTCAATGAAGACACTTGCTTCACATTCTAATGTTGGTTCACTGCTCATTATGAACTCTTTTTGCTTTTTACCACAAAACAGTTGCGTTATGGTGCTTGATTGTAGTAGGATGCCTTTGCCCAAAACACGAAATCATTCCATGAAACAATCCCAAATTCCTCCCACATCCCCCTGTTGATGTTATGGAATACTGCTGGCATATCTGCGATTGTGGGCATTCTCCCCAATTCTTTCTCCATTTCTATCAACACATGCATGGCTTCAATCAACAGTTCTTCCTTGTTTCTCTTCATTTGTTTTATTCCACAGAATTCAAGAAAGTCCCCCCATGAATTTATTCCAAACCTTTTCCAATATCCATTGTAAATTGGTGTTGCAATTTTGCTAAATCCTTCAAAATGTGCTCTGGGAACTTTCCCTGTTCTTGTGAAAAAGTTGAGGGCTTCTTCTTTCGCTTTTTCAAGACCTGCATAGCCTTTCCACATGGTCTTTCTATTGGGAAGCAACCGTGCATATGCAAGCAAATCAAGCCAACATTCAATTCCGAATTCAGCATAACATCCATTGATCACTTTTTTATGTATCTCTGGAAATGCATTGTAAGAGGGTTCTTCTCCGAATTCCTGATAATAACCGTGCAAGGTTTTCTTCACTTCATGAAGCTCATGTGTTATTTCTAACTGCTCCATCCCTTTTGTGTTCCAACTTTCTTATTTAAGATCAGAAAATGCTTACGGAGAGTTGCAGCAAAAGTTGTCCGAGAATGTAATTCGCGGAAATGAACCTTTCTGATTGGTTAAAATCCCTGTGAAATTCCCTATAAGCTATCATCATGTCTGATGAGACAAACAATGCCATCCCTAGTGCCTGTAGTAATGACGTGGTATTGGGGTTGTCAATTGCATTAAGGATCATGATGCCAAAGGCGGTCATAATTGTTGCAGTATAGAATGCGGCTCCAATGGACAATGTTTTTTTTGAGGGGTTGTATGCGACTTTCATGTATCCTATGCTTCCAATTATCAAAACCACCATGCCCAGCAACCTCCAATCAGGTGTTGCAAGGGTTAATGCACCAAACGCATAGAGAAGATGAGCGACTGCAAAAAAGATTATTCCGTCGATCAATCGTATCTTTGTCAGTTTAATCCAATTTGCCATTGCCAAATCACCAAGCAATGACAAGGTCATTGCAAATGCAAACAATAAGATGGTGTATGTTTTGGTATAGTACCAATTGATCCACGATCCAACTGCAAGAATCGTTGTGGTGGCTATGAAATGCCTCTTTTTTAGGGTTTTGAGATGGATTGCTTCCAAAGGCAATGCCAAAAGCAATATGATGGCTGTCATTCGTGTACTCCCTGTATGTCCCTGTTTACCGTCTCATCTGCATTAATCCTGGCTCCACATCCGATTTTAACTCCTGGGAGGATACTAACCCCGATCCCTGTTTTTACGTCATCTCCCATAATCACTCCCAATTTCCGTCGTCCACTTGAAATTCTTTTGTCTTTCACTGTCACCTTCACAGGTCTATTGTCATGCCTAAGATTTGCTGTGATTGTCCCTGCTCCCAAATTGCATTTTTCTCCTAAAATTGAATCCCCAATGTAAGACAAGTGAGCCGCATGTGTGTTGGCATAAATGATTGAATTCTTCACCTCGCATGCATTGCCAACTCTGCTGTTTTTCCCAAAATAACTTGCTCCTCTGATATATGTGTTTGGTCCGATATCTGCCCCTTCATCAAAATAGGCTGGTCCTTCAATGTAAGTTCCACTCCTGATGCGTGCCGATTTCGCCACATGTATTTTCCCATATACCCTGACTCCTTCTTCAACGGTTCCCAAAACTTGAAATTCATTCTGCTCTTTTTCAAGAAGATGTTTGTTTGCCTCAAGCAATAGCCACGGGTAACCGATGTCAAACCATTTTCCTTTCAATTCATGGACATAGAGGTTATGCTTGTCGATAAGAGTTCGAATTGCATCTGTTAGTTCGATTTCTTTTCTTACAGACAGGTCAATCCCATTGAGATATTCCCTCATATCCTTTGGGAAGATAAAGAACCCTGCATTCACCAATGCCTTGCCTTTTATTTCATTTTGGTCTGGTTTTTCAATGATATTAATTGCTTTCCCATTTTCTGTAAGGGTAAACACGCCATATTTTGAATAATCTTCTGCTTTGAACCCACATGCAAGGGCATCAAATCCTTCTGTTTGCTTGAATGCATTCACTGCCTCTTTCAACTCGTCACGTTCGAAAACAAGATCCCCAAAGACAACCATGAACTCCTCTTCTATCCCTTCAATGGCGCATTTAACCGCATCTCCTGTACCCCTCGGTTTTTCTTGGTAGATGCACCTGATATTCTGTGTTGGATAATGGGTTTCTATGAATTGTTTCACAAGTCCTGAAAATGCATGAATTACAACCCTTACCTCTTCAACCTCTTCAATTTCTAGTATTTGGTCTATCGTTCTCTGAAGAATTGGTTTTCCTCCAACTTCCAGCAATGGCTTTGGTCTATTGCAGGTCAACGGTTTTAAACGTGTACCCAACCCTGCTGCGAGTACAATTGCTTTCACAACATTGCAACCCTGCTCCATCAATATAAGGATAAAGTTATTCTTTCGGGAATTTTCTATCTAAAAAGGTCAAACACTGGATCTTCTTCAATCTTGAGAAATCCCAACTGTTGTAGGGTATCGCCTAATTTTTTGCTTTTGAGGACTTGGATATCGATTGCCAAGAACTGTAACTGAAAAATTCTGTGGATAATGCCCTTTAAAACATTCTCCAGTTCATTTTCTGTATACTGTCCGCTGGCGTATACTCTAACATATTGGGTCAATATTGCCACTATTTCTCCATCTTGGAGGGGATATTTTACAATTTGGAGCATGGGTGTCTCTCCCCAAACGAATGGTTGTGCCACAGTGCTCTTTGATTTGATCATTTGTAACAGGTCAAATTCTTTTGTAAGGTAATCTCCTAAAACTCTTCTTCTCCCCTTGAACAAGTCGGTAATTTTCCTTTCTTTTGTTCCATCAATTACTTCTGTTCTGTTTAACTTTGTGGGTTGTTTTGGCAGTACTTCATACAGTTCTCCTTCCTTGAATACAAGATTGTTGTCCATTTCTTCATGATCCAAATCAAAATTAAGGTCAATCCAATAATTCTCAAGATAGTCTGTAATTTTCCCCTCTGATAAATAAAGTTTTTCCGTTCTTTCGTCTTCCGCTTCTGCCCAAATGCTACTCATTCCCTTTTTATCCGCTATTTTTCTAAGCTCTGCAATAAGTTTTCTTGCAATTCCTCTTCCTCTGTACTCCTTATCAACAAGCAACCAAACAATATGCAGTCTTTCATCTTCGATAGAAACCGTATAATCAAGTTGACCAACTATTTCATTGTCGACTTTTGCAACAATTATCCCTCCACCACTTTCCTTGAGAATCGAGTAATGCCATTCCAATAGGCTCAAATCGCCCCACCACTGCAATTCCTCAAATCGATATGCTTTCTCTTCTTCTGAAATTCCATATTCCCTTAGATTCATTTTGACAATTTCTGGTAGGTCATTTTCAGTAGCCAATTGGATTTCCACAAATGTTTTGACAAGGTATTTACATAAGAGGATTGTTTTAGAAATCCCTTGACAGAAAAACTATTCAATCCCCTGTCTTTTTATGACATGTGCCCCCAAAACCAAACTATTCTGTAGAACAGTTGATCGACGAATTGTTCCATGAGCCAGATTTACAAAAAAGACGGTATGTTCCGGACAAGCTTGCAAAATTAGGTGATTGGCGATCTACAGACCCATTGGGTAAAATACTATGTGACTCTTCTCAACCTACAATTTTAAGGAATGAATGTGCCGAATCATTGGGGAAACAGGGGGACCCTCGTGCCTTGGTTTATTTGAGTCAATGCTTGCACGATCCTGATCCTGAATTAAGAAGAACTGTTATTTGGTCTATTGGTCAAATAGGAAGGCCTGACGGGATTGATCTTCTTCGCCAGACTTTTTTTGATAGTGATAAAATGTGCCTAAAATGGATTCCTAAGTCTTTGGGTCGGATTTTTTCTCCGCAATCTGTTGCAGTTTTGAAAGATTATTGGTTGCATTTGCAGGATCGTTTTCCGCAAGTCCCCCCCGCCTTATTAGTTGAAATTCTAAGGGCTGCCCATAATCTCTTTCCTTTTATGGACATTTCCCATCTTAGGTTTTGGTTTTCCCTTGCAAAATCACATTTGGATGATTCATCTCCAATTTTGGTTCAAGCCTCCCTGATATTGCTCAATGATATTGTTTCATCCTCTGATATCCCCCTGCCTTGTAGCTTCTTGGAAGAAAAAAAACCTTTCCTTGTTAATTCTCCTGTCAAGAACCACTTTTTTATGCTTGCACATTCACTGTCATGCTTTCAAATTCTTCAATCTCTATTTCATGAACGCAATGATCCCTCAATACTTCTCTATCTTGCCTCTTTCCTTTACAATTCAAATCCTGGGCAAATAGACAAATATTTCTCTGATCAAAGATCTGCAATTCCTTTCACCAAAGGTCTTTTGTTTGACGAAATCATGGACAAGAAAATTGTTGGTATGCTTGAGCAATTAAAATCTGAAGATTTGGAATTCTTGCAGGTTTACTATTCATATCGGATGCATCTTGAACGACAGTTTTCAATTATTCAAGAGATGCTTTCGGATCGGAGACTTACTGCGACTGCTCTTCGACTTTTATGGCTTATCCCCCCTGATGAGGATGTTACCTCTCTTCTGATGGAATATGTTCGCAATGGCGAGAAAAAGTATGTACAGGCGGTTGTTTGGGTTGTGGGAAAGATATTGGAGAATTTCCCCCCCACCTCTGGTCTTCTTGATGTGTTGCACTATATTGTTGATCATGAGCGCATTTGGCATATTCGAAGGGATGCCCGTTTGCTTCTTTATAACTATTCCCAACATCTTTAAGGTACCGCGTTTTTGCTTATTTGTGAAACGTATTTTCTTGGTTGCTGTTGGGATTCAAGATTCTGGGAATTTGGGTGCTTTGGCAAGGCTTTGCCATAATTTTGAGTTAAGTGGCTTGTGTACTGTTGATCGGCAATGTGAAATTGATGATCAAGCCTTCAAGCTTGCGACACATGGTTTTCGGTACTTGGAAGCGTTATTGGAATTCCAATCAATGGATGAGTTGTCTTCTTATTTCGATTACTTGGTGGGGTTGACTGCTCGTAAGGCTGGTGCTCGAAGTTATGAACGCACCGTTGAGTCTATTGTGGATGTGGCGTCTTTTGTGCGACCCTTGGATGTTGAAAAATTGGGCATCGTTGTTGGAAGGGAATCCTCTGGTCTTACAAATGAGGAAATCAAATTTTGTAATCGTCTTGCTACAATCGAAATCTCTGGAAAATTGCCCGTATTCAATATTTCCCATGCCGCGGCTCTTGCTCTCTATGAATTGTTCCGATCACCCATATCCCAACTTGATCCTGCCATAAGCGCAATGCATGGCAAAACTCGTGCCATCCTTATTTCCGAGTTGGCATCAATTATTGATAAATTGTCTCCAGATCCTTGGTGGAGGAAGCACATGCTTCAAATTATGAGAAATGTATTTGGTCGGAGCCTAGTAAGCCAATCTGAAGCAAATGCAACCATTGGACTCTTCAAAAAGATCAACTTTGAGCTTACATGTGAGAATCGGCAATAAAATAGTGAATTTCTTCCCTGTGAATGGTAAAGAAAATAAAGTCGTTCCTTCATTTTAATATTGACTGTAATGATAACTTTCCCCAATGTTTCCCTTATCGACTATTTGACTTTGCTTATTGATATCCTTATATTGTTGGGAATTGTCGGGGTAATTATAAAAAAATATTCGTCTCCAAAATTATGCAATGATATTGAGAAAACAGAAAAAGACCTTCAAATTTGGAGGCGGGGATTGTATATTGCAGTTCTCTCAGGATGGGCAATCTCATATTTTTCGGTTGTTTCTCCATCCCCAATAAAGTTCCTTTTCCATTTTTCATTTGTTTCCGCAACTTCAATTACCTTGGTAATCTCACTTCCTGCATGGATTTGTAAAAAAAGAAAGTTGAGCTTGGTTTGTGCCTGTGACATTTATCGTTACAACGATTTCGAGCTAATGTTGTTGCTTGCTGTTACTGGATCACTGGCATTTATCCTGCTTCCCTCCAATGAAGCCGCAACATGGCTTTGGGTTTTTTTATTGGGCGCAGCGGCAATCTTGTATTTTGGAAAACCAAAAAAGAAAATTGAACATTTGAAATATCCTGAAGAACTTGCATTAAGAACTCTTGAGGAGTTGCAGGAATTTCTGATGACTGATCCCTCACAACGCAAACTGATCACTGTTCTGAAGGCAGAATGCGACTTTTGCAAGCTTCAGGCTGAAGAAATGGCAACGATCCCCGATATTGGTCGACTGTACCGTGTTATTGACTTGACCCATCTTGAGAACTTGGATCCCTTTATTCTC
Organism: Candidatus Heimdallarchaeota archaeon; assembly: GCA_015523565.1. Lineage (GTDB taxonomy): Archaea > Asgardarchaeota > Heimdallarchaeia > Heimdallarchaeales > Kariarchaeaceae > WAKA01. Next base: position 7,810 of record WAKA01000156.1, read on the forward strand.
GAATTTCTCAATTTTGAAGACCCTTCTCGCATAAAAGTTCCTACAAGTGTGATTATTGACAATGGAATGAGTTTTGACAGAAAAGATGGGGTTCTTACTAAGGATGAGCTCTTGGCGATTCTTTCTGGCTTTTAAATTGGATTGCCCATAATGTTTCTAATCCAAGTGAGAGTTCTCCAACGATTTCCACATCACGATGAAACTCTTTTTGACCTCTTCTTTTTATTTCTGTAGGGGTTGTTGCTATTGAACTAAATATGATGAATGCTTGCTGTGAACTTTCAAGCCTGTTAATCATGTCCCAAGCTGTCTCATCACCCCTTTGGCCCCCAATAAGTGCAAGTCTTTCATTGTCACTCAGTGACTTGTCCATTTCTGGGTCTGCTGGAAGATATGGGGGATTAAACAGCACGTTTTTTGGCATTCCTCCTTTCCGGATAGGGGAATTAAAATGTCCTGCAATCACTTGAAGAGGGCATCCATTCATTTCTGCATTTTGTTTTGTTAACTTAGTTGCCTCATAATTCATGTCAATGGCAATATCTCTTCCCTCACATTTTGATATCGCCAAAATAATTGATCCTGAGCCGCATCCAATTTCCATCCATCCCTCATCTTGCATATTTTCATAGTTTTGCTGTCGTTTAATGCAATCAATCATCAGAAACGTATCTTCCCTCGGTTCATAAACTCCTTCAACATATCTGATGTCTCTACCTTCAATCTCCTTTGTCGGGATTTTTTCTACCTCCTGTCAATGGGAAATGCTGCATTTCCTTTAAGAACTCCAAAATCTCCACAAGCTCTTCGACTGATAATTGAAAAATTCTTTTCTCTTTTGCAGGAACCCCTTCCCATACCTCTTCTGATGCACTGCGTTTCAGGTACCCTCTTATTACTTTTCTGACAGTTCGATTTTTCAGTTGAAACAGGTTTCTAGTGAGCAATTGAAATTCGTCAATGTTTACCTCTGCTTTTTTTTCTAAGTCTACTCGAACTACAGAGGAATGAACTCTTGGTTTTGGAACAAACGCTTCAGGTGGGACATCCATTATCTTTTTCGTTTTTCCCATCAATTGTGCAATTGCACTTATCCTTCCATAATTATGTGTTCCTGGTTTTGCAACGATTTTATCCACGACTTCCTTTTGAAGCATAACCGTGATTGTTGAGAACTTCTTCTGAAGTGCCTTGACAAATATTTGCGATCCAACTGAATATGGGAGGTTGGAGATAAAGTGGGTACTTGCCGGCCATTTGACCTTCAGGGCGTCTCCTTCAATTAACGTGGCTCCTCTCGCCTTTTCTTCAAGGATGGGGATGAACTTTGCGTTTTTCTCAATGATTGTTAAGTTTCCGCATACCTGCAACACTGCTTGGGAAAGTATCCCTAATCCCCCTCCCACTTCAAGAACATCGCTTTGCCTGTCAATGCCAGACGCTTGAACCATTTTTACGGCTACGCTGGGTCTAATGAGAAAGTGCGTCCCGCTTTTCCCTCTCATGTGACGTTTGCGTAACCCTAATTCTTTCATTGTGTTTAACGCAAAGCCTCGCCAATCAATCACATTTATTCCTTCCACTTGCAAGGTCAAAAACAGTTGGATGTTGTCAACATATATTGAGAGTCTCACCCTAAAATAGTAAAAGAGAACAATAATGGATAAGATAATGGCATTCCTTTTTTACGTTCTTATTGGACTGTCTGTCAATCTTTTAATCGGTTTCGTGGCCTACCTGAAAAAATCATTGTCTTTTCCATCTGGGTTTACTGCAGCAGGTCTAGTGGGAATTACCATATTTCTTGCATCTTGGAAAGCTTGGACGGTTCTTATGTTTTTTTTTGTTTCTTCCTCTGCATTGTCAAAATTCAAAAAAACAGATCCTATCAAATCTGAGGCCATGGCATTCGCTGAAAAGGGGGATGAACGAGATGCCCTCCAAGTTTTTGCCAATGGTGGCACTGCATTCATTTTTTCACTTATTGTCTTATTCATGTCTGGTGTGAATTTTGGTTCTTCCATGACCCCTCCTCTAATGGCAATTCTTGCCTCCCTTGCAGCAAGCACGGCAGATACTTGGTCCACAGAGATAGGCACCAGTTCACGATCTCTTCCTGTTTTAATATATCGACCAACGGTACATGTTCCACGTGGCACTTCCGGTGGGATTACTGCTTTAGGAACCTTTGCATCATTGTTAGGTGCATTGTTGGTTGGTGTCGTTTCTTCCCTCCTCTTTTCTTCCTATGCCCTGCTATTGCCTATTGCCGTTTCTGGTTTTATAGGGGGTGTCATTGATTCATTACTTGGTGGGCTTGTACAGGCATCATATCGGTGTGTTGTGTGTCATAAGGCTACTGAAAAACGGATGCATTGCAACTCTCCAACAGAGTATGTCAAAGGAATCTCTTGGATCGACAATGATGCAGTCAATTTTATATCTAGCTTCCTTGCTGGCTTGCTTGCTTATTTTTTGGTCTATTATCCCCTTATGCCATATTGACCCATTCATCAATGATTTGGTCAATTGTTTCCAAGACTTGTCTTTCATTGTCATTTTCAATCAGTATTGCATCGCCTTCTTTTTGTGATATGATATTTGCCACTATGCCTGTTGTTCTTTGTATGATCTCTACAATATTCCCCAATTCATGGTCTTTCCTAATTTTTTTTGGTAAAACCAATCCAATTGATGTTTCCGCCTCATTTCTCCCTTGGGTTATGACTGCAAAAGCCACATCGTCGGGCACTAAGCCTTCTGCTACTGTGATTTTTGCGACATTTTGTGCATGTTGCCAAGGGATCATGTCTACTTTCACGTAATGGAGACTTTTCATCAAGTTGAAGTCTCTTGCCTTAATGTAATTGTATCCTGCAACTGCTGATTTCCTGATGTCTATGATTTTCGCCTTTATGGAATAATACACTTCATCTCTTTCTCCCAACAACAGTGGAATGGCCATATGTGTGATATTTTCATTGTATAGGTCTCTCAGAACTTGTGCAAACTCATGTGCATATTTCAGAATTGATCCCTCTGGTTCAAATGCAAGAATGTATTGCTCTCCTATAGGTGCTGCAGACATTGGCAAGTATTGGTTTGCAGAGGTTTCTACTGCAATGGCACTTACCAGTTTTTTCATTTCATTCTCAGAGAGGTCTTCAAGAGTTCTTTCTCCTTCCCTACTTTCAATTTCAATCCCCGCTTGGGTCAAGAGACGTTCCACATTATTCTTGTTTCCAGTAAGGCTTGGCAGGATTGGATTGGATGAGAAATATATCGCATCCACAATGGGCATATAGTTTAAAGACAACAATGTCAAGCCAGTCTGCAAATGCAACTGTCCGTCTTCTATTGCATCGTGAAGAATCATTTCATTTAATCCCTTGAGTTGTCCATGGGTTGCCAATGCGCTGATGATCGGTTGCACAACTATATTCTTGACAGAATCCAACATTGGTGAGACAACAAAAAACATCATCGCCGCCAAAGTAGTGTGCTGACCAAAATATCCAAATCCCCCTGTATGGAAGACATTAGGCAAAACTTCACTGTTTTTTGCTGGTTGGGTGAAAACAAATGTTTGACCTTCCCTTTTTGGGACTTTCTTTGCCTCTTCAAATGTGATGCCAATGATAATGGCATCGTTGTCTGTCTCAACAAGTTCTTCTTTTATGTCTTTTATCCGTTCAAATTTTTTTAAATGGACAGGGCTTTGCATGTGGTAATAATAAATTGCCAAAAGACTTGCCGCGACTGCGGCATCAATTCCATTCCAGTAATAAATTGTCACTGGATCTGTTGGTTCTTTGAGTTTCTCCGCAATTTGAATGGCGTTTGCCATGAAATCATCTAACCGTTGTATTGCGGGGACATCTTCCATAATACTTTTTCAACATTCATTCTAAATCTTAAACCTGTTTCTAGACTCTGGATTTCATGTCGAGGTTTTTTGAAGTTCCTATCAAATTGTTTTTTAATGGCAGTTCCTTGTGAATTATGAGAATGCTGGTGCTGTCTGAAAAGAAGCAACTGGTATTCTTCAAGGAGTGAATCAAATGGCAAGAATGCATTCACGAAAAAAAGGTAAGGCGAAAAGTAGAAAACCATATGTGACTGAAGTTCCTGAATGGACTCCTCTTTCTGCCAAGGAAGTTGAGGAATTGGTAGTTCAGCTCTACAGGAAAGGTATCCCTATGGCTAAAGTTGGGATGATCCTTAGGGATCAATACGGAGTTCCCAATGTGAAATTGGTCACTGGCAAAAAGATTTCAAAAATCTTGGAGGAAGCCAAACTCAAGCCAGAATTCCCTGAGGATCTTATCAACCTCATCAAAAGGGCTATGAACCTTAGGAACCACCTTTCCGAAAACAAAAAGGATCTCAGTTCAATGCATGGGCTAAAGAGAATTGAGTCAAAAATTTACAGGCTTTCAAAATATTATCGAGAATCTGGTCGTATCCCCTCTGATTGGAAATATGATCCAAATCGTGCTTCAGTTCTCCTTAGGTGATTTTTCAAGGCGAACGACCAAGATTGGAATCTTTTTCTTGTTCCTTGAATGGAACTTGTATGTTTTTTTCAATGTGAATTCTTCGGCAAAATATCCTGTAAGTTCCCATCCATGTTTTTTCGTTAATTTTGCATAGTGATCTATGTTTCGTTTAACGCCATCCACCACTGCATATATGACATTTGAATATTCAAATGCCTTACGGACAAACTCTGTATCCCTCATTTTTTTTTGTTGTATCCCAAACGGTGGATTCATTATTGTTGTGTCAATTGGAATGTTTGGACTCCATTCTCTTGCATCTTCTTTGATAATTTCGAGTGACACCTCGAAAATGTCTCTGTTTTGTTTTAATATTGTAATTGCATCTTCATCAATCTCAACTGCAAAAACCCTTTTTGCATTGGTCATGGCCGCTGCAATTGCGAACCCTCCTGTCCCTGCACATAGGTCGACCACTGTTTTCCCTGAAATGTCCCCCATCATTGCGGCTTGGTGTATGATTGTTGCAATTAGTGGTGGGGGTGTGGCATATTGCTCCAAATTCACTTTTGGGCTCGCAAATCCTTTCAAATTTCTGCTTAAATGTCCTTCCAATTCTGATTTCCTGATATCAATCACCTTAACTTCCTAATGTATTTTCTGTACTTCTTTTCTTTTTCCATGGAAAATCTCATTGGATAGGGGTGTTTTGCTTCACTTCCACATATGGGGCATTTTTGTTTCAATGTATATCTTCCACATTTTACGCATTTGTAAAGTGTCTTCATTTTTGTTCCCTATTTTTTGTCTGTTGGTTTTTCTGTCACTTTCAAGTCAAGTCCAAGCTCTTCCGCCTTTTGTTCAATTGTTTTTAGTGCGGCATGTTTGGCATCTTCAACCTCCTCATAATACTTACTTGCCAAATAGAGTCGGTATTTTGGAGCTCCTATTGTTGTCAATTCATATTCAACATCCTTAAATTCTTTCAGCACCTGTTCTGTGTCCAACAATGCCTCTTTGACCCGGAAAAGACCGTCTGGTGCAAAGGAACGAAGACCAATGACTATTTCCTGTTCTGCAATGCTGATTTTGATGCTGGTCGTTGCAACTTCAACAATGACTTTTTTAATGTCTTCTGGAATGTCAATTCCCTCAAGTGCTTCAATCCCATCTGTGGCAACTACTTCAAATCCTGCATACAAGCTATAGTAGTTTTCTTCTAATGGTGGTCTGACAATTTGGTCTATCTCCTCATAATTTCTACCTAACTTTTCGGCAATCAACCTGATGATCGCTTTTGCTGACATCATCAGTTTGTATTCCCTGATTTTTTCTTTTCGTTGTGAACTGGAGACACGTTTAATGCTGATATCCACTTGCCCTGTATTCTTATTGACACGCATTACCTTTGCAACAACTTGTTGGTCTAGCCTCACGTGGTTTCGAATATTGCGTATCCACGTGGGTGCAATTTCCGAAATGTGGCAATACCCCTCTACCCCTGGATATTCCAATAATTTGGCATAAACTCCATGCCCCATGATTTTTGAGATTGATGCCACGACTAACTCGTTTTTTTGTGGAAGATTTATTTGTTGAGCGCTCATCAAGACAGTTTCCTTTTTGCATAATAAAAGGATAAAGATTGTTTTTGATGCAATTTTTCTTTTTCACTTTGTGTTTTACCTCTTTGGATTTCTTCTAAAGATATTTCAAGGGTATGTTCTTTTTCTATATATGGATATTTTTGATCCATTCAAGTATTTCCCTGTCTCTTCTCCATTAGTTGGGAAGGTTCCCGCCCAACCCCAGAATTTTTGGATTGTGGCTGGAACTGGTCAAAGTGATTTGACTCCCTTGAACGCATTTGATCAGGCATTGTTTACTGCGGGTATTGGGCATTTGAACTTGATTCAATATTCTTCTATTGTTCCCTATACGAGCAAGATACTTCCCTTGCCTGTTCAAATTAAACCAGGGTCTCGAACTGGTGCGATTTTGGCTATCGCAAATGGTGTCCATAATGAGTTAATCTCTGCCGGAATAGCCATTGGCAATGTTCTTAATCAATATTATCTAGTGTTTGAAGGGCATTTGAAAGGATCAAAAGAAGAACTTGTTGAAAAACTTAGGGGGATGCTTATTGAAGGTCTTTCCATTCGTGATGCGGATGTCTCACAAGATCTCTTTATAAAGATACAACAATTGCATGTTAAACAAAGCTTTGGATGTGCTATTGTCGCTATCGTGTTTGACCCCACTTCATATTCATGAAAATATGTCTTTTCTTTTGTTTAACTTTCAGTTGCGAGGTTTCTTTTGTAGGCGGTTTTTCCAAAAGAGATATCTTTTGTACTGTTAAAGAGATTATTGATGCAATCAGATTACCTACAAAAAAGAAAGCGGTTAAAGAATGTTCTAAATCAAATAGGTTTCATTGTATTGGTGATCGGGATTTTTTTCAAAATAAGCATCTTTGATGTAAGTTTGATCGTTTTGGCCATTTTTATCTGGATAATTTCTGGACCGCTTGCAACTATTGTATATCCTTCCCACGATAATGGGTTTTTGGAAAATTGTCCATCTTGCGGGATGCTTGTTTCCGGTTCATATGATTATTGCATGGAATGCGGTGCAAGTCTAAAAATGGGGACTGATGCGACAGGGGCAAAAATAAAGGGTGATTGATTCTTCCCACAAAATAAATTTCTTCTTATTTGTCAGATTTTACTGACTAAGGATGCAAACTCTTTCATTTTAAATTTCAATATTTCTGGTTGTTGGATTCCAAAGCTTCCCAAAAGTGATTTTACAATCTGTTTTGTATCTGATGTGAAATAGTGCAAATCCAAGAAATAAAAAATGACATAGAATATCTGTGTGGGTGTCATCATGAAAAACTTCAGCAATGTGTCTGGAGTCTGGACATTTTCCTGGATCTCTCTTTTAATCTCGATAATTTTTTCCAATCTGGTTCTCACATAATCAAGATAAAAGACATCAATGCTTCCTCTTACTTTCAACTCATGTCGTATTTTCTTCACAAATCCCTCGTCTTGCTCGAAGACAAGATACCTGAATAAATCCGCCAATCCCTTTAAATTCAAAAATGAAAACTCTCTTTTCACATATCTGAATATTTCTCGTCCAATCTCCTTGTCCTTTACCTCTTCCCTTTCAATGGTGGATTTGCATTTGCCGCAAATATAGACCCCGATGCTGTGCATCTCCAAGTTTCCCTTTGAAAAACAATATGAACATCTTTTATGCTTTCCCTTTGACATTGGGTTTCTTGATTGGTCATATGCAAAAGCCCTGAACATTGTTCCTACCATGTTTTTTTGCACCAACATATGAATGGGGTGAATTCATTGGGCATATCCCGGTATTCTTTCCCATTCTCTTTGTTAAAAACTTCTTGTCCAAATTTATAAGGGGTATCAGAGACTTCTTTAAAGGTGATCCTGTTTATTGTTCCGCGCCAAACGTTTAATCTTGGAGCTCATCCAACCTTTCCAGAAGGTCTGTTGCATTAGTTTTTGCGGCTAATGCCTTTACAATGTTTACAAGTTCATTGAATTTCTGGTTGATGTCCATCTTTCCATTTTCTTTCTTTTTGGAACTGGCGCCGATAAGGGATGCCTTTGATTTGTAATGATATGATCCTCCGAACTGATACTTAATCAATATCCCTTCGTCAACCAATGTCTGAAGTTTTTCCTCAAACCCTGGAATCCCTCCAAACCTGAATTTCAGCTCTGCTTCTGTCACTGTCACTCCTGGTGATGGAAAGACCTCCACTAACTTTTTTTTGAATTCTTCCATGATATTCCTTCAAATTTTCAATATTTGAAGTTTATTTCCTTGGTTATCTCTTTTCATATGGTATAAAACAAAAGGATGGTCTCTTATTTTCCCCCATTTTCTTTTTTTACAATTTCTCGGAGGCTTTTTTTCTTCTATTGGTATATGATGTTCTCCTTTGTCAACTCATTAAGTTCATATCCAATTTTCTCATTGCCATTTTCGTCAAGAATGAACATTGTTGAAATTATTTTTTTCCCTTTCAATGATTGTATGGTGGGGTTGATTGTCACTTCTGATTTATTCATTGCTTCGCAAAGTTCATCTAAGGTCGCTCGACCTCCTTTTTCAATTAGCTTGACAATGAAATCTACCTCGTCTGCCGAAAATCCCTTTGATCGCAACAGTTCTGAAATATGCAATATCATTCCTTGGTACTTGCGAAGATATCTCGCCGCTTCTCGTTCTAGAATGTCTACTTGTTTCTTTAATTGGGGAAGTTCTTTCAGTCCATTCTTGATGATTTCTTCTACGGTGTCTGGCTCTTTTGGAGGGGACAGTTGTAATGGGTTGGTTTCTCCAACCTCTGTCTGGGTTAATTGGCTTGCATGTGCCGCATAAAGATGTCTCCCAAAAGTAAATCTAAGATTTATGTCTTTGTCCAGTGAATAATATTCCCTATCTGGACCAATTCCAGAGGATCTCTTTTCAGACGAAATCAATCCCGTATCTGCCAGCATCATAAGGTGGTTGCTAACCGCTCTTGGTGTGATGTTCAGGATTTTTGCAAGTTCATACGCATATCTGTCCTCGATACTCAATAATCGCAAAATTTCCCTCCGATGCTTGTTTGCCAGCAGATCAAGGATTGTGTCAATGTCCATTTCTTTCACGATTCATTGCCTCCGAATCTCTGCGTTCCTCTATTATACTTTACATACCATAGGTTATAAGGTTATGTTTTGTAAAATTATCGGGTATTTTCCCATAGGTAATCAAAATTGTTTTGAAAAACTCTCACAATACCTGGGTTGATGCTGAATTGTGGTTTGAATATTTTCCTTTGAAGTGTTCCTTCTTGTGTAACCCACATGACAAAAACCAATATTTTCCCATCCACGATAGTGCCCCGGGTTTTTATGGAGTCATCCAAATGAATTTTGCATGCCGCACCCCTTTCTTCCAATTCCTTTCGAATGGTCGTGGTATGCTCATCTTCTTCGGATTGAAGCAGTATTCTGATACGTACTCCCCTGTCTTGGACTTTAAATAGGCTATCTTTCACTTTTTCATACCAATTGAAAATATGTGTGAAGATGCAGACCTCCTTTTTTGCTTTTTCAATAATCTCTATTGTTCGACGTTCTGCATCCTCCAACGAGTTGAGTTGGGTTATGAGATTCTCTGGTTCTATTTGTGTATAGTTTTTCAAAAAAAGCGGCTGGACAATTTCTACAAACTGTCTTGTTAATGTCTTTATATTTTTCAACTCAATCGCGAATTTTTCCTTGGTCTTTTCAACGAATGCATTGCTTGCCTCTGAAGGGGGAACGGCAGAATATACTCTTGGTCTGCTGTTTGACACTGCGACAAAACCTTTCCGTATTAACCCTTCTACCCCATCATAAACCCTCGAAAGGGGGATGCTTGCATATTCCGCAATCTGGTCTGCCTTCAATGATCCTATCTGATAGAGTGTGTGCATTATTTTTGCCTCATAATTCGTAAAACCCATCGAAAGCATGCATTGGGTTAAATCTGCCTCTATTTTTTTAGAGATTGTTGGCATTCATTTCTCCTAGTGTTTTTCATATACAAATAGATAAGGAAAGAAACATAAATTCTCAAATAGAATCAATTAAATTACCTTGGTTAGGATGGTAAAATATGGACGGTCCTGACATTGTTTGGGTTTCTGATCAAGACAGTTTGCTGACTGCATTACTTATCAGTATTGCAGGTATGATCCTGATAGGGGTTGTGTTTATTCCCCTGTCATACTCTTTCACGTTTGCCCCCATTTTTGCCTCATATCTTTTTGTCTTGTTTATTGGTGGGTTGGCATTCAAATACCGTGTCACCCCAAAAAAGAAATTGCAATTCCGAAAAGGTATGCATGTCTTTGAATTTCTAGCTGAAGGTAAAAAATCACTTTCTCCTGCTCGTTTTGATCAAATTGACGAGTTCCTTGTTGTGCCCCGTGACAATTTTATGGGTTCATTGAATGCAGAAAACTTCACAATGGATGACTATTGGAAGACAAAATTGATTCTTAAAATGCATGAGGGGACTGACAGCAATGGAAATCCGATTGGTGCAAATGCCTCTCTCTCATTCAACGGAACTGACTATAACTATGAATCTTTTATTTCCACACTCCTTTCTTGGGGGATCTTGAAATCTGGTTCTGGTGACTCCTTGCTTGTTTTTGCCTAATTTATCCTTGTCCAAACCTAAATGATTAATTTGTCTCTACATATTTCGATATGTGAACGGAGTTTTTCAAATTAAAGGTCAGGGTGACTCTGACTGGGTTGCAATAGTGGCTCCTGGTTCCACTCAAACCCATTACTCAGAGGATCATCCCCTTATCGAATTACTTTCTGGTTATTTCTCCCAAATCTATTCAATTGACTTGCCTGGGCATGGATCACTTCAGAATGTGATTCCACGTGATGTGATTCATGCAATGGATATTTTTCTTCAAACAGTTAACCCTCTTATTGATGGGAAAAAAGTGGTTTTCTTTGGTTTTAGTTTAGGTGGGATTCTTGCATTGAAAAACTGGTCTACCCTAAAAAAAATGACTCAAAGGATTATCGGTGTCATGATTGGTGTTGGTCTAAAAATTGATGAGCTTACCATCCCCTCCATCCGTATGTTTTTCACAGAAAGACACTATCGAATAAGCGGTTGGGAGAAAAAGATGGATGAAATGCATGGGGGGAACTGGAGAACCCTTGTGAACCGTATCGGGGAATGGTTTGACCCCATGATCTCTCCTAACATTTATCTCACTGACGATGAATTGCGTGAAATAAAAGGACAGGACGTTTTTTACATTGTTGCAAATCGAGACCAGGCATTCAGCTTGGATGGCTTTTCAATTTTCCCAGATCTCCCAATGGTGGATCTGGTTTCCTATACTGCATTGTTTACTGGTCCTGATACCAGCTTACTTAACCCCCTTGATCCCTGTGATCTCTCACCACGGGTTTTTATTGTGTCCGGGCATCACTTTTCCTACTTTCATCCCAAGGCTGCATTTCCTCTTGTCAAATATATCATTTCATATCTTCTCGATTGCTTAAATGTCTAGTGTCTCTTTACGAAATAATTAAGAGATAGTAATTCGTAAGGAAATATGTTGAGTATGACCCAGCGAGATAGAAAAGAGATTAGCTGGGTGCCGAGAAACTCTGCAATCATCTTTGCAGATGAAGACGTTGACGGCCTAATGTCTGGCGTGATCGTTGCCAAGCAATATCCCGACAGCTATCAACTGAAATTTGTAACTGCACGCTCGCTCACTGATGCGATGCGCCGGTTCCTCCATAAGGTGGAATCATCGAACTATGATGTGGATCTCGAAGATTTGGATGTGTACATTGTTGATGTAGGCATCAATCGGGGTTCCATCCATGAGTTTGCAGAAATCGCACGGAGAATGCGGGCTCTTGGAATGCGGTTACTTTACTTTGATAGCCACTCCAACAAATTCAATGGAAAGACACTGGTTCCCATCCTTGAGGACGCTGGTGTCATTGTCCATCTTGGACAAATCGGTACTGCTGCCGCATCCATAATCCAAGAATATCTCGGCACCCCAGATACAGAACGCTTTAGAAAATTGGGTGCACTATCCGACCGTGAAATTAGTTTCAACGAAGCGCGTGATATGCTACATGAAAAAGAAGGTCTTAGGATGCTCCAAGCCGCAGTTGCATGGGGCGCATGGAAACGCCGTAGCTTTCTCCATCGAATTAGCCGGGAGCTCATTGCAAATCCCAATTTGAAATTTACGACCCACAAGGAAATAATTGAGTTGTCACGTAAAGCCAATAAGCATCGTGACAAACTTTACAGGTATGTTGTCAGGCATGCGGATGTCTTGGAGGTTTCCCACAACCCTCGTATCCTTGCAGTATTCTGCTTGGATCGCAATGATTTTGGAAAGGCAAGAGGCACAATTGCAGGTCATTTGGCTGGGGAATGGGGTGCCGTCATTATCTTTATCACCCCTGATGAAATGCCAAATTACTACAGTGTCAGTGTTCGAAACCACTACCGCATAAAAGTGGACCTCGAAAGGCTCGGTCAGCTTGCCATGGCAGAAACAGCTGGTGGGTCTAAGGGGGCATACCGGATAACGATTGAAAAAGATAAATTGATGAAATTCCTGATAATGGTTCAACAATGGACTTATTCCTTACGTCCTCCATGGATCCGAAGACGGGAAAAACGACAAAAGGTTCTGAAAAGTCAGGAAAGTCATTATACTGAAGTTCCTGATCCTTCCATACGTCCACCATTGGGTATGATTGACGAAAGACGAGAACGAATAAATCAAAGTTCGTGAAAAATTGGTGAAAATTTCTCTTTAGCGTTGCAATTTTTTTTTGGCTTTTCCCTAGAGGTTAATATTTTTGAATTTAAAATAACCGTGATTGATATGGCAAAACTTGATTTCATGGCTGAAGAGCTTAAGAGACTTCGGGATGTAGGTCTTTATAATTCAATCCGTACAATTGCCTCTCCCCAAGGTGCATGGTTGAAGATTGAGGGGAAAGATGTCTTAAACCTATGCTCCAATAATTATTTGGGTCTTGCAGACCACCCTCGGCTGATAGAGGCTGCAAAGGAAATCCTCGACGAGTATGGTGTTGGTCCTGGGGCTGTTCGCTCCATTGCAGGAACCATGATCATCCATCGTGAACTTGAAAAATTGCTTGCTGAATTTAAGCAAGTTGAGGATACATTGGGTCTTCAATCTGGTTTCGTTGCCAATCAGGCAGTTATTCCTGCAATTGGTGCGGATGCAATTTTTACTGATGAACTGAACCATGCATCCATAATTGACGGGGTGCGGCTGACAAAAGCACAGCGTTATATCTATAAGCACAATGATGTTGAAGACTTGGCTGCAAAGCTTGAAGAAGGTGCTCAGCATGAACGAAAACTTATCATCACCGATGGAGTCTTTTCCATGGATGGGGATATTGCTCCTTTGGACGAAATCGCAAAAATTGCTCAGGAATATAATGCCATCCTAATGGTTGATGATGCACATGGTGAAGGTGTTCTAGGTGACCATGGTCGAGGAATTGCCGATTATTTTAAGCTTCATAATGGGGAGGTTGATATTGAGATCGGCACTTTGAGCAAGGCAATGGGTGTTGTTGGGGGATATGTGGCAGGAACTAGGCTGTTAAAAGAATATCTCGAACAAAAGGCAAGGCCTTTCCTTTTCTCTTCTGCTGTTACCGTTCCAGACGTTGCCGCATCTATCGCTGCAGTAAGGATTTTGATGGCTGATGACTCTTTGGTGAAAAAACTGTGGGATAATGCCAAATATTTCCAAAAAGCGATGCGGGACTTGGGATTTGATACTGGTAAAACACAAACTCCCATCACGCCTATCATGATTGGGGATGCAAAGAAAAGCTCTGAATTCTCCAAGAAACTTTTCCAAGAAGATATTTTTGCAATGTCAATCGGCTATCCCACTGTTCCAAAAGGTGCGGCTCGCATAAGGGTCATGCTTTCAGCTGCCCATTCAAAAGAAGACTTGGATTTTGCTTTATCCAAATTTGAAAAGGTCGGTAAAGAACTTTCGTTAATTTGATTAGATTTGGTTGATTTTCTGAATCGGTTCTCTATGATCTTACTTTATGTTGTTCATAGTGTTGTCTTGTTGTGCCCTCTCTCTGCACATTTCGTTTTTCGTATTTGAAGGTGGCTGTTTCGTCGTGGAAATTTTTCACAAATACGAATCCGCCATGAAAAAGTTTAAAAAGTGTCTTAGATTCGGAAGTCTTGTCAAAATTTCGATCGTGAGGAATTGTTAAAATTCCTTGTGTATTGAATTTCCTTATCGGTGTTCCCGATAATTAATCTGTTTGGTGGTTCAAATGAGTAGATTGGTAAAAATAATTTCACTATTTGTCATTGTTTCAATGACTTTTGGTACAAGTGGATATCTTTTCCCTCTTGCAAATGAGGTGAAAATGACTAAAGGTTCTGTGACTGAAGCCATTTCTGGTCAAACTTATTACTATTCTGTCACTAGATATGGTGGTGGCAGGTATGATGAGTTTTATATCTCCACATCTGGGGCATCGCAGATATCTGCCGTACTTGATGGACAGACATCTGACGACTTGGACCTTTACTATCGTGCAGGGTCTAAGGTTGCAGGGTGCGGCACATATACCTGTTCCACTTATGATGATGTCAGTTGGAACAGTGGTGCATATGAAACAATTACAATCAACAATCCTGCGAATACTGTTCACTGGTTCCGCATCCAACGATATTCTGGTGGTGGTCGTGATTATTATTATTTCACAATCACTGTTACTGGTGGGGGTTCTGATACAACTCCTCCGACAGTGACCATTACGTCTCCGTCAGGTGGATCTACGGTCTCTGGAACTACAACCGTCACTGCTTCAGCATCTGATAATGTAGGTGTCGATCGAGTTGAGTTCAAGGTTGATGGTGCATTGAAATACACTGATTATTCAGCACCTTATTCCTTTAATTGGGATACTACGACTGCAACTGATGGTACTCATACAGTTTCTGCTGTGGCATTTGATGCCGCAGGCAATTCTGCAACTGATTCAGTCTCTGTGACCGTTAGCAATGGTGGTGGCGGTGGTGGTTCCTGTGGTGAAACGCCCCGTGTGACTGGGTCTATGCCTTGGTGGAATGACGCAATTGATGTTGAAAAGGCTCATGCTGCGGGTTGTTATGGTGGGGACACGGTAGTTGTGGTTCTTGATACTGGTCTTGGTAGTGGTTACTCTTCCTTATTCCCCTCTGGCTCAATTTTAGCATCCTACTCCAAATCTTATACCAAATCTCTCGGTTATGATAATGTGGATTGGAACCAAGATACTGAAGGTCATGGTACCTCCGTCACTGCAACAATTTTAGGATATTATGTTCCAAGTTCATGGGGTATGGTTAACAATTATGTAATGGGTGTTGCCCCCAATGCCCAAATTGTTATGCTCCGTGTTGTCTATTGGGTTGGTGGAAGTGTGACATACGCGGCAATGATTGATTCTTGGGTTCAAGCGATTAATTATGCCATCAGTCTTCATAATGGTGCTCTTTCAAACAAAAATATGGTGATCTCAATGAGCCTTGGCTACAATCCTTCTGCCGCCCCAAGCTCTTCCAATACGGCTCTTGAAAATGCAATCAACAACGCGGTGGCAAATGGCATTGTCGTGTCTACATCTGCAGGCAATGATGGTCCTAATCCCAACACGACTGGCAATCCCGCAAACTTCGCAAATTCTGTTTCTGTTGCGGCAGCTGGTTGGAATGGATATACTGGTGCATATGGTGTTGCTGGAATTGACGACGATCTTCCTGAAGATGACTTTTCAAATTTGGTTATTGCGGATTTCTCATCCCGTGGGAAGGTGGATATTACTGGTATTGGCTGGAACCTTGCATTGCCGACATGGGACAACAGCTATCAATATATCTCTGGCACCTCATTCAGTGCCCCTCAACTTAGTGGTGTGTTTGCCTTGATGTTTAGCATGTATGGTTCGCAATCTGTAAGCTTCCTTGTCAGCACATTGCAGGCTGGTGCATATGCCATCGGTCCATCAACCACTTGGGGTGCTGGTTTCGTACAGGCTGATGGTGCTCTTGGGTTGTAAGCTAGTCCTCTAATTATGTAGAATAATTGTTGTCAATATTTTGGCTGTGTATTTTCTCACTTTTCAGTATGGTTTTCGTATCCATCCCCTTAATCTTAGAATGAATGTCGTAATGTTTTTATAGTGGGTAATTATTATTTCATTAATGGTGTATCATCGAAAACTTACTGTTTTCATTATGCTTGCCCTTCTAAGTTTGGCTATGCTCCCCCTTGCGGAAGGTAAGAATTCAAAACTGTCGACCACCTCTACAAGTGGATCCAAGGTGTCGATTTCTCTTCAATTTACAGATGCATATTATGCTGATCTGGATGGGGATGGTGCTGCCGATGACATCTTTGGAGGGGTTGACCTATATATCAGCGGGTCGGAAAGGGTTTCTTTTGACTATTACATTACCTTGGTCTTACCATCTGGAAGGAGCTTTACCTATGCCTATAGGATCAGCACTCGCTATTCTTATTTGCATCTGGAAAATTATTTCTATGATCATGTGTTTGAAAGTGGTGATTATACTTTCATCGTTGAATTGATCACCAGAACAGGTGGGATTCAATATGACCCATATCATCATGTTTTCGACCCTCCTGGTGGTGTACCAACAGACCCAACCTATAGTTTGGTTACTTCAGGATCATATTGAGTAGGGGACCTTAATAATGGGGCAAGCCCAAACACTGGATTTTCATGATCTGATCATTTTCTACGAGCTATTGCATGATCCCTTGCAATCGGCCAATAAAATCTCATCCCAAGTTGGTCTGGCACCAACAACTGTTCGTGATCGAATTTTCTCGATGAAGAAACGAGGTTTTTTGGGTGGCGATAAAACCTTTATTGATCCCGTATTAGGTGAACGTACAACAAGTGAGGTCAGTGTTTCGTATGACCCTCAATCATTAGGGCTTATCCGTCATCATGTCGTCTTTTCAAAAATAAAAACTCCCCATGAGTTAAACCAATTAATTAAGGTTTGTAATTTACATCCTTACACCCATTATCGTGCAGGGACATTTGGTGATGGTATGAATCTTTATACCCAATTTGATGTTCCTCCTCAAATAGAGGCTGATATGCTTGAATTTTATCGTAAAATTTCAAGAATGTTGGATGTCAATTATCATTTTCTGACTTCTCATTCAAAGACATCATCCATCCCTGATTTTTCACAGTTTTCCCTGTTGAATGGATGGAAAATCCCCCCTCTCGATCAACTATGGGCTGATTTCCTGGCAATGGACACTCCAAAACCTATTTCGACCCCTTCCCCAAAACCAAAAAAATTGACAAATTTTGATGCATCTCTTCTAAGGGAATTGACAATAAACGCAAAAGTGTCTGTCAAGTTTTTATCTAATCAATATAATCGCCCAAGCCCAAGCATTTCCCGACATCTTAAATATATCCGGGAATCCTTTATTGAAAGAGGTCTGCTGATTTATGATCCTTCTGTATTTGACCTTGACAGCATTTTGCTGATTTCTGGAAAATTCAAAAAAGATGCAGGGTTTTCTTCTTCCTCCTTAAGGGGCTTTGTTTCTTCAGGAATTCTCCCTTTTACCTCCACCTTGTACCAAAACAATGATGAATTTCTTTGGATAACAACCTCTTCTTCAACCTATTCTGCACAAATCTGCAATTTTGTGTGGAGGAACACAGTCCCAGATTCCTTAAAGATATCTCAATTAGATCGTTCATCCCGTTTCTCATACTTTTTTTACAACCTTAACTATGATGAGGTTGATGGATGGAATATTGACCGTGAGTATGTTCTTGACCAACCTCTTAGCCAATTGGAAACAAAAGGTCAGTAATCCAAATCCTCTTTAAAAGTCAATCCAATGTCTGAATAATGACAACAAAAGAACATCTTGCCCAACTATTCGCGGATGCACAATCGGGTGACCCTTCTTCCATGGTGGCTTTGGCGGAAGTATTGATTGAAGATGGCGGGTATGATGAGGCAGAGGAATGGTTGATGAAGGCCGCAGAGACTGATAACAGACGGTCTTTTATGTTGCTCGGTGAACTGAACCTCAAAAAAAATGATTTAGACAATGCCATGACATGGTTTCGAAAGGCCGCAGAGGACGGGAACCTTGCTGCAATGACAAATTTGGGTTTTTTGTTGAAACAAAAGGGTGATGTTTCACAAGCAGAAAATTGGTATTTATTGGCTGCAAATCAAGGAAGTGCAATTGCCATGTACAACTTGGCAATATTTTACTTAGATCAGGACAAAATGGACTTGGCTATTAAATGGATGAAGAAAAGTGCCGAAACTGGCTTTGATCGGGCTGTTATCTCTTTGGGGGAAATCTATCTCCAAAAGGGTGATGTGGATTTAGCCCGTGAGTCTTTTGAAACTGGAAAAAATAAGGGGATCTTGGATGCCTATTCTTATCTGCTGGATATTGCGTTGAGGAATGAAAAATTGCAAGAGGCTGAGGAGATTGCAAGAGAGGGCGTCCAACATGGTCATCTGGATTCAATTTCTAACTTGGGCTTTGTCCTTGCCGCTCAAGAACGTTATGATGAGGCGGAAGAAATATTAAAGACTGGTGTGGAAAAAGGTCATGCTAGGTCGGTTTACAACCTTGCTTCTTTATATGCCCTGCTTGGGAAGACTGATGTTGCATTGCAATTGTTCGCCCAGCTTGCCGATGCAGGTGACCCTTTGGGACAGTTTGCTTATGGTACCATCCTGCTGGAAAATGATTATGTGGATGATGGTCTTTCTTGGGTTGAAAAATCTGCAATCCAAGGTAACTTGGAGGCAATGGAATTTCTAAAAGAATATTATCGTGAAACTGGACAGCTTGATAAGGCACAAGAATGGGAAACAAAACTGAATTTGGATCAGTTCCTTCCATTTGAATAAAATGATAATTGCAAATTCTCTTGCTTGTTGCTTTACCTTTATTAACTGTATGTAAATTATCAACTCAGAGATGCTCCCATGACCACGAAGGACTACTTCTTCTTGCTTAGGCCCATCAATGTGGGAATGATCATTGCAATGACCGTAGCGGGCATGTGGTTTGGTAATCCTACGTTCTCTTATCCCTCAACCCTAATTAATTACCTGTTGGGTATTGTTGTTGTCATTGCTTATACTGGGATTGCAATGATCCATAATGACATTTTGGACATTGAAATTGACAAGATAAATGCTCCTGACCGTGCACTCCCTTCTGGTCGTGTCAGTAAAAAATCTGCCTTGATCTATATGACCCTGCTCTTCTCTATTGGAACTGCATTTGGGGTGTTCTTGCGATATGAAAGTGTAATCCTTATGTTCTTGACATTGATTCTTTCTCTTCTTTATAACTGGAAACTCAAAAAAACAGGGTTTGTCGGCAACCTTATTGTCGGATATACTGCAACTTCTGCCTTCATTTATGGTGATGCCGTTGTTGCAGGCTTTACTCACTTTTGGCCTCCACAGAATTGGAATGCCTCTGTTTATCTGTTCCTTATATCTGCATTGTTGAATACCAGCAGGGAGGTGTGCAAGGGGATAATGGATACTGAAGGAGACCGGACTTATGGGGTGCAGACAATTGCAGTAAAATACGGATCCAAATTTGCCGCCCGGTTTGTTTTGTTCCTGAATATCTTGGCTTTGACCTTTGCAGTCATTCCCGTGATACGTGGTGTATTCGGCCCTGTATTCATCATCGCCGCAATATCGTTCCTAATTCTGATGCTTATGAATGGTGTCCCCCTTGTAAAATCTCCAAATTATGATACTGCCAAAAAATTCAAGGATTATCTGCATCCGATAATGTTATTGGCATTGGTTCTTGTAATAATTGATATAATCCTTGGTGATATTCTGACTGTCTATTGATAAATGTGAAACTAACAACCCTCTAGTGGATTGATTTATATAACCAGTGGGCTAATTCTACTTATGGAAAATGAAAAGGCTCATTCGTTACATAAGATTGTAATATTGGGTACTCCTCGTGCTGGGAAAACAACGCTAATGATTAAACTTTCTGGTAAAGAAGTTCCTCCTGAAGAAATCCGTTCAACTATTGGTGTTGATTTCCATATTGTACAATTTGAAAAAAATCAAATTCGCTTACAGGTTTGGGATTATGCAGGGCAGGCTCATTTTAGAAATGCAGGTATCTTTCAGGATATGGTGCAAGGTGCTTCTGCGTTTTTATTCTGCTATGACACAAGCAATACAACATCGATTGAAGAAATAGACGCATGGGTTCAAATAGCAAAATCCCATCCCAAATTCAATCAAACCCTCCGCTATCTTGTCGGTCTGAAAGTGGACTTGACAAGCAAGGGGCAGCAAATTGCATTGAATAACCTGATTCAAAAATATTTGGGCGGTGAAATTATTCAAAAACATTTCTTAATCTCATCAAAACAAGACCTTGGCATTGATATAATGGTCGATCAATTGGTTGAGGATCTTTCTGCCCTTACTTCTTAACTGTATTCCTTGTGAATTTCTACAAGCGTTTCATCTAAAAGTTCTTTTACTTCCTTTGCTACTCCATGTACTTCTGCATTGTCTGTCATTCCCAACGCAGTTTCTGGATTCATGGCTGAAACAACAATTTTCCCATCTGCATTTAAATAAACGACCACATTGCAAGGAAGCATGACTCCAATGTCTGGCTCTGCATTGAGTGCTTTATGTGCTCTTGGTGGATTACATGCCCCTAAAATTTTATATTTTTTGACTTCCACTCCCAATTTTTCTTTCAATGTCTTTTTCACATCAATTTCGGTCAGTATCCCAAATCCTCTCTCTTTCAGAATTTCTCGTAGTTTTGATTCTACTTCATCAAATTGGTCTTCAGTTGCATTTAATGTTGTTCTGATTGCATAATCCATAATTATTCTTCTTCTTTTATTATTTAAAATCTATTGCTTTGATTGTCCTTACGCACCCAATTTTATTTTCTTTTTATATTTTATGAACTCCTTAATTGAAAAATCATTTATTCTGTTTATTTGGTTTATATATGTGGTCTTGTTTGATGAGATAATGGAAAATATCACTGACCCTGTGTCTGTTCTTAGAAAGCTAGGTGAACCTTTAAACTTAAGCACGAGTGAGTTTGAAACTGTTGTCACCTCCATTCTTTCAAAGTACCTTGAAACCCCCACCGAATCATTGGACAGAAAGGAATCATTTTTGAAATTGTTGACAAAACTCATAATTCTTATGGAAAAACAGTCCCCTGATAACTCAAAACCTTATGTTTCCACGTTGTTGAAACATTGGATGGATCTGGGAAAGCTTTACTTTGCAGAAAGTAATTTCTTCAAAGCTGAGCAATTGTTTTCAAATCTAATGGACTTCAGTGCTTCTCATGATGCGGCTTCATACAAAAAAATTGCTTCAAAATACGTAATTATGTGTCAACTTGGATACTTTCATGATTTGGTTCGTGCTGCAAACATGTATCGTTATTTTGGGGATATTGAACGAGGTATCGGCTTGGCATGGCGTGCACTTATCCTGAGTCTTGATATTATTATGCGTGCTGAACAATTTGGACTTGATGTTGTCAATACTGTAAGACAAATTAAACCTCACTTTTTTGTATGTCGTAGCATCCTGCTTGAAATTAATGATGACACGCGTCCAGTGGTGAAATTAAAATTAGATGAGTTGTATAACGCATATGAGCTCCTCTCTGATGATATTCCTGATACACATGAAGAAATTTCCCTCTGGGTCGCAACCCATCGAGATTCTTTACAATATCTTATCCCTCAAGATACACCTTCACTTCTTGCCCTGACATCTGATGGACGGGTTGTCTATTATTCCAATATTGCCTCTGATTTGGATGGTGACATGGAACCATTTGCTCATTTGGTTGGTGGGGTGCTTACTGCAATAAATTCGATATTTATTGAGCAACACAAAAGATTGGGTGGGGCAATTAGGGAAATTATCACTGCTGAAAAAATCATTTACATCTCCCATAACAAATCCATAAATGTGGCTATTTTTTGTGATTTCCTGACTGATGAACTTATCCAATTTGCGGATTCTCTTTGCGAAGAATTGGAAGAGGAATTCCACGACGTTCTTCTTCAATGGTCTGGTCATGGAAAAGAAATTGCTCCCATTCAAAAATTTATCGAGAAACAAATATGTCAACTTGTCTCTTAGATGGACAATTACTTATACAATTCCTTCCCAATATTTCATAATGGACATGCCTAGTGATTCAGAAAAAAATTTGAAACGCATTGCCCTGAATGCTTGGGAGCCTGAACAAAGGGCTGATGCCGCAAGGCAAATCCATGATCAGCAATTCCTTACCAAGCTTGTTTTGACCGATCTCTCTTCCAAAGTTCGTGACGCGGCAATTGAAAACATTATTGATCCTGACTATTTGACGATCATTGCCACCCGTTCCAAATTTCCTTCTATTAGGACTGCTGCAATTTCAAAAATTTCTGATGAAAATAAGTTGGTTGAAATCATCTTGGAATCCGATTTTCCAACTAGTGTTCGCGAAGCATTTGAAAAATTAAATTCTGATGAATCTCTTGCCACAATTGCCAAGCAGGTGGGAGGAACTCTTGGCAAGCAATCCCTTGCCCGAATTTCAAAACGATTTGACATTTTGAAGGATATTGCAATACGGTCTCGAGATCCAAAAATCCAATGGATGGCTGTTGAACTTCTTCAGTCACATTTCCCTGAAAAAAACATCCAAGACCTCTACTTCAATATGGCAAAAGATCAGACATTTCCCATTGAAATACGGTTGGATGCCCTGAACCAATTGAATGATAAACAATTCCTTTTTCAGTTGGCAATTGCGCTTTCTGATGTTCTCGTTGAAACTGAATCGTCTGGTTTGGCAGAAATGTCTCCCAAAATTGAAATTGAATCAATTTTTGAAACAACCCTCATGAAACTTGATGATCCTGTCCATCTTCAACTTATTTCGATAATCCATCCCCGTCTTGTTCCTTTGGTCATGAAAACTATCCAACAAAAAGAAACCCTTCTCAAGATTTCTAATGATATGCCAAATCTTATTGACCTTGTTGTTCATGAACTTGTAAATCGGTTTGGTGAATTCAAGGATGCAATGGCTATTTACCAAACAGCCAATCAGGAAATGCGTCATGCAATTCTTCAAAAACATTTGAAATCTGATTTCTTAATTAATTTATTTGATGTTGAAACCGACTCAGGGTTAACTTTGAAAATACTTGAAAGTATTGGTAATGAAGAAAAAAGAAAACGTGTAATCAAAAATTTTCCTCTTCAGAAATTGGAAATGTTAGCAACAACACTTGAAAAGGAGAACCCTCTTTTCTCCTCCATTCAAAATGAAATCGCAAAAAAAAGTCAGATTTCTTTTCAAACACCTGAAGAAGCTTTCAACTATGTGGTTGCAAACCCCAATTCCCCTGTTTCTTTGGATGCACTCGAATTAATGGTAGGCACTCCCTTTCTGGAAAAAATCCTTGACCAAACAGTTCCTTTTGTATTGAAACAAAAAGTCATTGATCTGATGGATGAAATGACCCTGCAAATCGTGCTATTGACCGTAAGTGATATTCGAATACAGGATGAGATAAGGCAAAAGCTCCAAAGAAAGGCATAAAGTTTTCTTCCAAAAAAAAAATAAAGCAATAATCAAGGGTGCTATTGTGGTAGTTGACATAGAGCAAGCATTTTCCCTGATTAAAAGAAACACCGAAGAAATCGTAAGTGAGGACGAGTTAAAACAAATCTTACAAGAAGGAAATCCTAAGGCGTATTGGGGAACCGCTCCCACTGGAAAAATCCATATTGGTTATTTGATCCCAATGAGCAAAATAGCTGATTTCCTTGATGCGGGTGTTTCCTTCAAAATCTTATTGGCCAATCTTCATGCACACCTTGATGACATGAAAAGTCCTTTTGAATTATTGGATTTTCGAACTGAATATTATCGCCAAGTGATCATGGGGATGTTAGAAGGACTGGGGGTTGACCCCAAAAAAATCACGTTTGTTGTTGGTACTGATTATGAACTCAATCCTGACTATAGCTTAGACCTATTGAAAATGGCTGCAATGGTCACCCTCAACAGGTCTCGAAGGGCAGGTGCAGAAGTGGTTCGAACTGCCGATGACCCAAAATTAGGTGCATTTATCTATCCTCTCATGCAATCTTTGGATGTCCCATTTCTTGATTGTAATATCGCATTTGGTGGTATTGACCAACGGGGCATCTATATGCTCAGCCGAGAATATCTGCCACGGCTTGGCTATCCAAAACCTGTCTGTGTATTCAACCCTCTTTTACCAGGATTGACTGGTGAAAAAATGAGTGCTTCTGAAGAAGCCTCCAAGATTGATGCTCTTGAATCTCCCAAATCCTTAAAGAAAAAATATTCCAAATCTTTCTGCCCTGAAAAAATAGTTGAAAATAACCCTGTTCTGGTTTTTGCAAAATCTGTGATCTTTCCATACCTTGAAAGAACTAAACAGACATTCGATGTCAAAAGACCTGAAAAATTTGGAGGAGACATATCATTTGAAAACTACGAAACTCTTGAAAATGCTTATGCATCTGGCAACCTTCACCCCGCAGATTTGAAAAAGACAATGGGGGCATATCTTGTTGATATCCTTGCTCCTGTGAGGAAACGGTTTGAAGCAAACCCCAAACTTCTTGAACAGGCGTATCCTTCCTCTTAAATGCTATACAGACCTGTAAATAGCAACCAAGTTGCAACCATCGAGAAAACGTGAAAAATGTCATTGTGGTTGAAATGCTTATGAAATCCTATTTTCTTTACTTGTATTACTGTCCCCACTGCTAAAACAATAAATCCCCAGATAATTTCGATAACTCCATTGACTTGGTCAGTCAAAAGACTATAGATACATATCCCCATTGCCGACAACATTGCAATGCCATAATAGACTACTGCATCAAAAAACTGCCCATTTGTCCATACTCTGTAAAAATATGGGATCAACGCGAGCCCAAAAATCCACCCGACAATAGCGCTGATTTGGGGAAGCAATAGCCTAGTAATCCCAAAAATCAATGAGAAACTTGTCAATGCCAGTAAAATCAAGGTTCCCTTCCATGCAATTTTTTCTCTCTTTGGTGTTATATATTCCTTGAACCCATGGCTGGTTCCTCCAAATAATGCCCCAACACCTAATAGAAAAAAATATGAAATGATCCATGTTTCCCTGTATCCTTTGCTCAACATTATTGCTGCAAATGCAAATGCTTCAATCGTAATCATGTAATCGGTGATCATTGTTACAGGCTCTGTAATTTTCACAATGACCCATTCTTCCTTTGTTTTTTGGAGTTATCTGTCTCGAATCGATTTTCTGCTTCATTGACAAATATGACTCTAAAATTGTATCTCTGTCAATTTCCGGACTTTATCTATTTCTGTGTGTTTCTTCAATATGACAAATGGAATCGACATGGAGGGGTCTACAACAAACTCTTTTATGCCAAATCTCAATGTCTTGCCATCTATGACAACCCTAGAACCGTAGAGGATCTCCAATGTCTTTCTTGGATTTTCATCTTCGGGTAGTCCTTCTCTTTTTCTTATCTCTTCATACGCTTCTATTGCCATTTCTGAAATAGTGCTGTTTTTCAGATCCAAAATCACCTTTACTTTTTTCCGGGGAACGATGAAATTGGCTGAAGAATGAATTCCTCCTAATGTCAAAATCTGTAGTGCATTTTCATTCAAATTGACATATCCACCATGGGATAATGCCCATCCCGTGGACCCAATCGATGTTGAAATCATCACTCCATCAGCCATGGTTGTTGTGATGGCACTATACTTATTTGAAGCCCCTGATTCAATCTCTACTGTAAATTTAGCGAGATGTGGATTGACTTGCGCATAAACCTCATTGACCGCCAAATATCTTTTTCCCAAAATTTCAACTCGAAGAATTGTTCTGTTGTGAATGTTGTAATCCCCATTGAGAATCCTTTGGAATCCTTCCTTGAACTTTTTTTCACCGAACTCAAGTTGTTTCAAATAGCCTACGGAAGTTGGTCGTGTGACAGGGACGATGGGTTTCAATTTTGCAATGCTGCCAAACGAATCATAAAATGTCCTAATCAACCATGCAACAGACCCATCCCCTCCCACCGTAAAAATAAAATCACATTCGTCCAATATCTCAGGTTCAACTATGGCTTGACTAAAATGATAACATTTCGTTGAAGGGGAAAGGGTGTTAACATATTCCCTGATTTTCATAAACTCTTTTTGCTCACGTGAGCTTATGCAAATCCCCTTTATTCCTTGTTCCACATGCTTTTTTTAATCCTTAGTCAATTTAAATATAATTCATGGAGATGGTTCATTTGTTCTTTTGTAAATCAATCATCGCATCAGATGGTTCATAACTGTGTCCGATTATTGGATGGGGGAGATATGCCTCATCAATACGTCTGATTTGCTCTTGCTTTAAATTAATGTCCACTGCATCTATTGCTTCCTCTAAATGGGATAACTTTGTCACACCCACAATTGGTGATGTTATGCCTGGTCTATGGAGTATCCAACTTAATGCTGTCTGTGCAACAGAGGCACCAATCTCTTCAGAAATTCCTTTGATTGCATCCAATACCTCAAAATCATTTTTCCTGAAATATCTTGCTTTCAAGTATGGGTCTGACCTTAACCGTTTTTCATTTTCTCCTTCTTTATCCTCTGGTTTGTATTTCCCAGATAAAAATCCTCTTGCTAATGGTGACCATGGAATTATCCCCATCCCCTGATCAATGCAAAATGGAATCATCTCCCGTTCTTCTTCTCTATAGATTGCATTGTAATGATTCTGCATTGTCGCAAACTTTTCAAGTCCCAACAATTCTGCTGTGTATTGGGCTTTTGCCAATTGCCATGTGTACATGGAACTTGCCCCTATATGCAATACATATCCCCCATCAATCAATTGGTTTAATGTTCTCATCAGGTATTCAACACTAACAGAAGGATCCCATCTGTGAATTTGGTATAGGTCAATATAATCTGTATTTAACCTTCTGAGTGAATTTTCTATCTCTCTTGCAATGTGGTACCTATTCAATCCCTTGTCATTTTGGCCTGACCCCATGGCAAATCTCACTTTTGTGGCAATTACTACGTCATCCCTATAATCCCCTAAAAGCTCCCCTGTAATCTCTTCACTCCTCCCTTTTGAGTATACATTGGCTGTATCAAAAAAATTGATGCCGGCATCAATTGCTTTTTCGACAATTGGTTTTGCCTCATCTATCTCCAACTGCCATTCTTGACCATTGCCAAAACTCATCATGCCTAAACAAATTCTCGAAACCGTAATTCCTGTTTTTCCAAGCTTTGCGTATTTCACGTCATATTCACTTATTCTTTGCTTAAGTGTCTTTTCTTTTTCCTATTTGTTCTTGACTTTGATTTCCTCCAGATATTCTGCACTTTGGGTCTGGAAATAGAGTTCATACATTTCCTTGTATGCTCCCTGTTGGGAGATCAGTTCTTGGTGTGTTCCCTCTTGAACAATTCTCCCCTTCTCAAGTACTATGATGTAATCTGAATTCATTATGGTTGTCAATCGATGGGCAATGACTAATGCAGTTCTATTCTTAAGTAGCTCATCCGTCGCTTCTTGAATCTTCGCCTCTGTATACAGGTCAACAACAGATGTGGCCTCATCCAAAATAATGATGTTTGGGTTTGAAAGCAATGCTCTGGCAAAAGAAATCATCTGTCTTTGACCTGCCGATAAATTCCCTCCTCCTGATGTGAGGTATGTATCCAATCCGTCCGGTAATTGGTTTATGAATTCAACTGCTTGAACTGCTTCCAATACTCTATAGATTTCATCGTCAGTTGCATTGGCTTTTGCAATTGTCAAGTTCTCCCTTAACGTTCCTTCAAATATGAATACTTTTTGACTGACCATCCCGATTTGTTTTCTTAGGGTTTCTATTTTGTATTCTTGGAGAGGGATTCCATCTATTAATATTTCTCCTGAGGCAATATCATAGAAACGCAACAATATTGCCGCAAGTGTCGTCTTTCCGGCTCCTGTATGTCCAACAATTGCCACCTTCATTCCTGGCTTGACATGGAATGATATGTCTTTCAACACTGGTTCTCCAATTACATATTCAAAATTTACATGCTTGAAGACAATTTCTCCTTCAATATCTTGTTGTTTGTCACCCTCGGCATTTTCTCGATAGGTGGTGTCACTTGTCAAGGTCAACATCCTTTCCAAGTTTCCAAACATGCTCTGAAACCTGCTATAATTTCTGGCTAACCCAAGAGCAGGTTCATAGAAGTAATCCAAAACAAAAATGAATAGGTAGAATTCCGACAAGTCAATTGTTCCAGCAATTACTTCCATCGAACCGAAAAAAATTATGACCAACAGTGAAATATGGCTCAAAAAGTCATTAATGGGTCCAATTATAAATATTGCAAATGCCCTTTTGATGGATGCACGATATGTGGCCTCATTGACCTTCTTAAATGTCGTAACATTCATCTCTTCCCTGCCAAATGCCTTGCTTATTTCTATGGCACGAAGGCTTTCATTGAACTTTTGATTGACCGATGCAAAATTCCTCCTCCATGTCTTTTCAACCTTTTTTTGGTATTTTCTCAAAACAAATGCAACAATGAAAAATGCTGGAAAGAAAATCATGGAAACCAACGTCAATCTTCTTGAATATGTAAATAATACCAAAACAATCATCAGCAACTGGACAAGTTGCGTCAATACATTTGCAAAGTTCAATCCCGCATCATACATCTCTTGGATATCATTTGTAACTGCAGATGCCAAAACCCCACTTTCCTGATCATCAAAAAAAGACACCTTGTTATGGATGACTGTCTTGAATATGTCATTCCTCATGTCCTTGATTATCTGTGAATTAAACCTGACAATCACAACTTCCCGAAGGATCTGCACAATCCATTGGGTCAATAGCAATGAGAAATAAATGGCTAATGGCAGGATAATTCGAGCTGTCTGTTTTGCTCCTAAATGTCTTCCAACCAAGACTGAAAACCCCTTCTGAAAGGCAATTGGGGCTATGGTGGAAATTGCAATTGAAAGCAGCAACAACAAAACAGTGGTCAAAAATAACTTCTTGTAGGGTCGGATATATCCCCACAAAAACCGTGTTAAGCTTTTGGAACTCATTGCAAAACCTCCAATGGCGGGAGCTTGTAATGCTTCTCAAACAGCCTCCTGTAAAAAAGATTTGTGCGGATAAGTGTTTCATGATTACCCATTCCCACTATTTTTCCACCATCAAAAATCAATATTGCATCTGCCTTTGCAATAATTGAAAGCCTATGCGTTGTCAAGATTGTTGTCCGAGTCTTCAATACCTCGTTGATTGCCTCTTGGATCTTCAGTTCTGTTTTTGCATCCAATGCAGATGCCCCGTCATCCATTATCAATATACTTGGATCCATTAACAGTGCTCTCGCAATTGCAATTCTTTGGGCCTGTCCCCCGCTTAATTTTACGCCTCCTTCTCCAACTAGGTTGTCATATTTCTTTGGCAGTTCCATGATGAAATCATGTGCCTGTGCAAGCTTTGCCATTTCTATGACCTCCTCCCTTGTCGCTTCTGGCTTTCCGAATCTAATGTTTTCCAAAATCGTGTCATTAAACAGGAAAATGTCCTGCTCTACTGTTGCAATATGTTCCCTTAGGCTTTCATTTTTGTATTCCTCAATTTTTCTCCCTCCAATCCTGATTTCCCCTTTTGTGGGCAGATAAAGTCTTTGAATCAATTTTGTGATTGTTGTCTTTCCAGATCCTGGGGTGCCAACTATTACAACTGTCTGATTCTCCTCAATCCGAAAATTAATGTCCTTCAATACGAATGGACTGTCTTTCTCATATTGAAACCAAACAGATCTAAACTCTATCGTTGCAGGTTTGCCTGTAAATTCAAAGTTGCCATCCATAAACATTCCCGGATCAGGACTATGGATTACCTCATACACCCTTTGGGTTGCCGCAATCATTGAGATTGTCATCCATGATGTCCAATGGAGCTGTTGGGCGGTTGCTCGGGATAGCAACAACAGTCCCACCAACAAAACAACGTCATGGATGGATATGGCTTGTGGATTGATTGACGAATAATAAACCACTCCTGCGATGGCTCCAACAGAAAAAATATTCAATATCAATATTGGATAGAATACTGCCCATTTTTCCCCTTCCTCTATTTTTGCTTTCATATGATTGTAGACTTGTTTGGCAAATTTTTTCTTTAAGTGTGCCTCTGCAACATAATTCTTGATTTCCCTTATCCCTGAAAAAGCCCCGACCGAAATTTCTGATAGTTTTGAAAACTCTTGAAGCGTTGTTGTACTTAAATCTAAAATATCCAATGTATATTTGAGCGTTGCAATGACAAAAAGAATAAATCCTAAAAGTAACAGAAACCCAAATGTTCCATTAATCCTAAATGCATTATAAAGTGTGACGCCCCAAATGGCGATCACCCCTATGATTATCCTTACTGCTGGTGATAGGCCAATATTGATGGTTCGTGTGTCTCCTGTTGCTCTTCCCATAATCTGTCCTATGTTGACCTTGTCGTGATATGTTTGACTGCGATATTGCAGATTTGTAAATAGCTCCTCTGTAATGTCTGTTGTAACTCGATGTGCCAAAACCTCATTTATGAACGAAACCGAAAAGAACACAAAAGCTTGAACAATTGCAACAATCAGGATTTTCTTGAGAATTTCTGAAATGGTTGCAAAATTGGGATTGTTCAGCAATTCCCCAACTGCTTGGGATGTCAATGAAATTGGAATTGTAAACATCATCGCCTCAAAAAAAGACACAATCAATGTATAAAATGTCTTTAATGGGTATCGCATGTGTATTTTCCAAAGCCACTTCATCCCTTGAAGTTCCATCTTCTTTTTCTGAACTGTTCTGATATTAAAAAACAAAGAAAGCAGACACGTCTTTATGGGAAAGAAACACTTATTGTTTTGTAGTATGTGCCACACTTGAGAAATTGAATTTTTCCAAATGTGCGGCCGGACATGTGTTCAGTTGATACATCTTCCTGTCTGAAGAAAGCGATATGACATTCCCTGGTCCAAATGCCCTTACAAAACTTTCAGTATATCTTAAATTTCTCACTGCTCCAATAATTTCCCCGTTTTTTACATGATATAGCCCATTTCTGGTCAACCCTGTTAACCCTCCCTCCTTCCTGATAGTGAAACGATTATACCAGAAGTTTTTCACCCATAACCCATTGTCAATCTCTGAAACCAGATCCCTGTATTTTTTCTGACCGGCATTGAACACCCCTGATGCAAAAAAAGCACTGGTTTGACCGAAAAAGGAAAATGTATGGCCAGTTGCATCATTTTTGTCACCCAAAAATCTTGCCGCATTGAATGAGTCATAGGGTATCATTTTTAAAACCCCTTCGTCAAAAACAGTGGTATTCGATGTGGGTAATCCTTCTCCGTCGAATGATCTTACAATATAGGCAAGTTCAGGTTCCAATGGCAAGTCCCTCATTGTGATCTTTTCATCAAAAATCTGGTCTCCAAGCCTGTCAGATGCATAGCTATTCGATTCATGGAAACTGACCGGATCCAATGAGAACTGTGCAAATAGCATAAGGTCGGAAACTGCCTGTGGCCCCAAAACCACTTCATATTCTTTGGCAGGTAAGTCAATCAGGTTTAAGGTATCTTTTGCTGTATTTGCCGCTTCTTTAGACATTTCCTCCACATTTGGGATATTGCCCCTGAAATACTCCTCTTCCTGCCCATATCCCCTGTGGGACTTGTCAGTCTCAGATTCAACAATACAATTTACCTTGAAATAATGTCCATTGGATGAGCTTTCAGCATCAATTCCTTCTGTGCTCACAATTCGTTGATATGTGATGGTTGTGGACGCCGTACCGGAAACAATGACTTTATCATGTATCTCTTCAGCAGCATTAATTGC
Source organism: Candidatus Heimdallarchaeota archaeon (assembly GCA_015523565.1). Lineage (GTDB taxonomy): Archaea > Asgardarchaeota > Heimdallarchaeia > Heimdallarchaeales > Kariarchaeaceae > WAKA01. The sequence goes on from WAKA01000156.1 coordinate 40,019, forward strand.
CTTCAATACTTCTTCAACCCGTTCTTCAACACTCCAATCGTTTGCCCCCAAATTTTTGGGATGCCCTGCTCTTGGATCTGGAAGTCCTTGGTAAAATGGAATTTCTGGAGACCCTGACATTATCTTTTCCACTTGTTCAAACAAGGTCATGAGACCTTTTTCTTCAATCATTGTGGTTGATCCCGCTCCCATCCTCTTGCCATTGACCAATTTCAATGCAAAAGAAACTTCTCCATATTCTGTCGGTTGCGTGATTTGATTGACTGCATATCTTGTCGTACCAGAGAAATTGTAATTGGCTGTGATCTGGGCTTGGTACCCTTTCTTTTTTGCCTCCCTCATCAAAAAATCAATCCCATCGTTCAATTTAGTGAATGGGTTTCCATATTCGTTTATGTCCAATACACTCTTTGGATTGTAAGACATCATATCCTCTGATTGCAAACTTTTTTCAGAATATAAAAATCATCTGCATCCTGATTAAATTAAGGGAAAGTCTTTATTTTTCTAAATTATCTTGTCGAGCCCTGGGAACCTTTCAAATAAAATTCTTTCGTACACTGTCGATCCATCAAAAGTTTGGTACAATCTTTCAAAATTTGGAATCATTTCCACCGCTTTCTCTGTTTTATGCAAGATTTGGTTGTGTATCTCTGAAGTTCCTTCATAAATTGCCAAAACCCTGACATCCCTCATGACCTTGTTCACTTCATATTCCGCAACAAACCCATTCCCTCCAAATATTTGGGTTGCATCATAGGCCATTTGATTAACCACTTCGGATGTGTAAATTTTTGAAGATGACACGAAATGATGGGCTAACCCTCCTCGTACTGCACCAGGTACCATTGATGCCGCTTGTTTTTCAGGACCTTCTTTTCCGCCAGCACCCACATCTACGGGAACCCAGCCCTTATTGTATCGATCCAAGGTATAGCCTGCCCTATATCCATACTCTTCCATCCTCGGAATTGTCCTCATCATTTCCGTAAGCTTCTTTTCAATGACTGGGAATTGGATGATTGGTCTTTTGAATTGTTCTCGCGTCTTGGCATAATCCAATGCCTGAACAAATAATCTTTTTGCAGCGGCAATCCCTTGAAAACTTACTCCGACTCTCATCCCCATTAACCTTTCAAGCACTTTCCTGTATCCATCTCCAACTTCTGCAATTACATTCTCCTTGGGAACTGTGACATTTTCAAACAACAATTGTGCAGTGGGCGATACATGTAGCCCAGACTTTTCTTCAACCCTCAATGGTGTAATGCCATCAAGATCCGTCACTAAAAAGACATTTGTCCCTTCCCTTTTGCCATTGACTATGTTCTGTGCAAGGAAAAGCCCTGTATTCGCATATCCCCCATTTGAAATCCAAACCTTTGTCCCGTTCAGGACATATTCATCTCCTACCAATTCAGACGTTGATTTGACTGCTTCGAGGTTTGACCCCGCTCCTGGCTCTGAAAATGCCACATAACCTAGACGCTTTCCTTCAGCAAATTCCTGCAAGATTGGTTCGAAGTTTGGTTTATAATACTGCACCAATGCTTCAATGACTGATAGGGAAATCATGATCATAATTTGCAGGGAAATGTCATATGTGGCAATTACCTCTGAAATTGGACCTTGGAATAAGTTGCCAAACCCCATTCCTCCCAAATCCTCAGGCAGGAAGAAACTGTATAGTTGGTTGTCCCTTATGATTTCATACACTATTTCTTCGAAATCTTTTGGAAGGATGACTTTACCATCTTCCACTTTTACACCAATATGATCCCATTCCCTTGCTTTGGTTCGTATATCCTTTTTCTCAAGAATTGTATCGATCGTACTTATAATATCAAAAAAGACATCAATTGCATCCTGATCAAACCCCAATTTTGGGGCATAACGATTGATCAATTCCTTTCGCTTTGCATTTAGGTTGAAATTTTCTAAATCTTCCACACTCATAAATCCACCATCTCTGAATTTTCCTTATTATATGTTCATAAAACATCTTTATAAGATTTCCAGCTAAGAATTAGTGAAAAGACAATATTTCTTTCTATTCGATGTTTTTTCGTACTTCTTCTGCTTGATTTCCTCCCCAAAATCACCTGAAAGTTTCATTAACAAATCATTGGACAATCTAATCAATTTATTAACCCCCTTTGATTTTGATAATTATGGATGTTGATCCCTCCTTGCTTGAATTTGCCCTTTCAAAAGCGATGGGTGCAGACGTTACATATGCCGACGTCAAATTTTTGGAAAGAAATAGTGTGTCTGTGACCGTAAAAAACGGAGTCATTGAAGGAACAAACAAAACTCTATCTGCAGGTATTGGAATTAAGATTCTCTTTAATGGAGGATATGGTTTTGCATCAACCAATGTATTGGATCGTGAAAACATTGGAAAAACAGTGGAAAAGGCTTTACGTGTTGCCAAAGCCACATCAAGAGCAATGAAACACCCTATAGTTCTTGCTGAGGAACCTGTTTATGAAGACAAAGTCATCACTCCAATGAAAAAAGACCCTGTCCAAGTTGAATTGGAAGAAACTATTGCCCTTCTTATTGATGCATCAAAGGCGGCAGACATTGGGGATCCGCGAGTTAAAGTAAGAAATGCATATTATAACCACTGGAAAGATCATATGATCCTTTGGACTTCTGAAGGGTCTCGTATCGACCAAACAATTGCCGTGACTGGTGGTGGCGTTTCCACTTTGGCTGTCGGTAATGGTGAAACCCAGACACGAAGCAAGCCTTCATCGTTCAGGGGTGATCTTTCCACTGCTGGTTATGAATATCTTGAAACCCTTGACTTAGTTCAAGTTGCACCCGAAGCAAGCAAAGAAGCTGTTGCCCTTCTTGAGGCACCCCATTGTCCAAGCTTGAATGATGCCACATTGATTCTTAAACCTGCCCAACTGATGCTACAGACTCATGAAAATGGACATGGATTTGAACTTGATCGTGCCCTTGACTATGAAGCGGCATTTGCAGGAACCAGCTTTCTCAAACCTCATCTGCTAAACAAACTGGATTTCGGAAATGAATTGGTCACCATTGTAGCGGACGCTACCTATCCAGGGGGGCTAGGTACTTTTTACTATGATCATGAGGGTGTCAAGGCCCAAAAAACCACATTGATTGATAAGGGGAAATTTGTTGGATATCTCTCTTCAAGAGAAACAGCTCCATTGATCGGATTGGATCGATCTTCTGGAGCTTCACGCGCATCTGCTTACAACCGCATGCCTCTTATCAGGATGACCAATATAAATCTACAACCTGGCGACTGGAAGTATGAGGAAATAATTGAAGATACAAAGGATGGCTATATGTTCGATACAAATGTCTCTTGGAGCATTGATGACTTACGGCTCTCGTTCCAATTCGGATGTGAAATTGGATGGAGGATTGAGAATGGGGAAATCACTGGCTTGATCAAAAATCCAAGCTATACTGGCATCACCCCTCAATTTTGGAATTCCGTTTCAGCCGTCGCAAACAAGGATGATTTCAAAATATATGGAACTCCAAATTGTGGAAAAGGTGAGCCTGGTCAAGTTATGTATACTGGTCACGGATCTTCAACGACTCGATTTGAAAATGTGAGAATTGGCGTTGTCCAGAAATAATTTATTTTAGCTTATCAATTAAACTTGTGATGATCTGCTTTAATACATCCATTTTAACATTGAATAATTCTATGACTTCTTCATGACTGATCTGCGCTTGCATACCTGCTCCAAAATTTGTAATCACACCTATTGTTGCATAATCTATTCCCAGTTCCTTCGCAAGAAATGCTTCTGGTGCTGATGTCATCCCCAAATAATCTGCCCCCAACATTCTCATCATTTTCACTTCTGCCGCCGTCTCAAATCGAGGGCCATTTGAAACTGCTATTGTGCCATGGGGGACATATGGATGTTCTTGTGTTTCTAACACTTTAATGATTTCCTGTCTGACTCTCTCTGAAAATGGAATGGATACGTCTGTATGAACCACCCTCTTGAACTCTTGTGGAACGGTTACATCTGAATCTCCCATGAAAAATGTCTGTATCCTGTTGGATGTGAAATCAATTATCTGATCAGGAACAACAAATGTTCCTGGCTGAATATCCTCTCTTGTCGTCCCTAATGCGTTGGTAGCTATGATTGTCTGGACTTCTTTCAAAAACAACGCATAGATATTTGCCCTGTAATTGATCTTATGGGGAGGTACCGTATGGTCTTTACCATGTCTTGCCATGAAGTAGACATGATTGCCGTCTTCCATTTCCATTTTCATAATTTCTCCGCTTAATCCAAATGGTGTGGATATCCTCTCTGTTTCTCCCGATCCCATTGTATAAAATCCTGACCCCCCAATTATTCCCAATGCCATGTGTTCTGGAATCAAATGTGCTTAAATAAATGTTCTAATTAAATCAACAAAAAATGCAGTTTCCACCAAAAATAAAAATTCCTCAAATAACTATGTTTGTGTCTCCCGAAACAACCTTGCTCAAAGCAAAATATCTGGTCACCAATACTTCCTCGTTTTCTCCACAAGTTATTGTTGACGGTGCAGTTCTTATTGAAGGAAACAAAATCATTCAAGTCGGTTCACAAAACGATATTTCCATGACTACAGATTATGTCTATGATTTTGGTCATCATGTAATCCTCCCGGGATTGGTCAACGCCCATTCGCATGCTGCAATGACGTTGTTCCGAGGTTACGCTGATGACCTTCCGCTTCAGGAATGGCTGAACGACTATATCTGGCCGATTGAACGAAAAATGACCAAGGATGATGTTTTCATTGGTGCCAAACTTGCCGCTGCGGAAGCTCTCCTTTCTGGAACAACCCTTTTTAATTCACAGTATTGGCATCCCTCACAAGAGGCCGATGCATTCAAGGAAGTTGGTGTTCGATTAACTTGTGGTCCCCCTACCCTTTCAGGAATGGCGAAACTTACATTTCCAACAGAACTTATTTCTAAATATCATGGGAAATTCAATGACTTCGTCAGGATATCCATGAACCCCCATGCCCCTTATACTGTCTCTCCGGAAGGATATCAAAAGATCAACGATTTTGTTGCCAAGTTCAATGCCCAACGCTCAGAACATACTCCTCCCATGATTGTCCATACACATGTGGCCGAAGCTGCTGATGAAATGATGGCTATCCATGCATTTGCAGAACGCGAAGGTTTCTCCATCAAGAGTGAGATAAAAACCCCTGTCCAATACATGGATTCTATAGGTGCATTGACCCCCTTTACCTTAGCGGCTCATGCAATTGAGGTGCCTGCCAATGATCAAAGAATTCTTGCCGAAAGAAAAGTCTCTGTCTCAATTAATACTGAATCAAATATGAAATTGGCAAATTCTGTAGCCCCTGCAAAAGAATACTTGAATCTTGAAATGAATGTTGGACTTGGCACTGATAGTGCATGCTCCAATAATGCACTTGACATGTTTTCCACCATGAAGTCTACTGCTATTGTTCAAAAAGGGTTTTTCAAATCCGCAGTGCGTCTTCCTGCCCCGACTGTCCTTTCAATGGGAACCGTTGGCGGTGCTTCGGCAATGGGTTGGGACAATATAGGCGATCTTAAACCTGGCTATTATGCAGACATTGTGGCTGTAGACCTTAATTCTCCTCACTTGCGTCCCATCCCCTCTGAAAAAACACTTATCTCGCATCTAGTATACGCCGCAAAAGGATCCGACGTCACTGATGTCATGGTTGGTGGCACTTGGAAACTTCGAAACAGAAACTTGATGGCTGTTGACTTGCCAACTTTGCTTGAGGAATTTGAAACAAAATCACTGGATCTTCTTTCTCGTTAACGGGAGTCCCACCAAAGCTTTTGGGTTGATGGATCCCAACCTGTACGCAATCCCTCGTCAAAATTATCCAACTTCCTCATATCCTCTTCTTTTAGCTTGAAGTCAAAAATGGACGCGTTCTCTAAAATCCGCTCTTTCTTTGACGATTTCGCTAAAACAATTAGCCCTTTCTCAATTCCCCATCGCAACAAAATTTGGGCTGGTGTTTTTTGGTATGTCTTTGCAATTTCAATCAGCCGGTGGTCATCCAATTTTCTTCCTTTTGTCAATGGACTGTATGCCTCAATCTTAATTTCTTTGCTTTCACAATATTCCTGTAATGATTTTTGGTAAAGATAGGGTGAAAATTCAATTTGGTTCACTACTGGAATAATTTCTGAATCTGCAAGTAATTCATCTATATGGTGTTCCATATAGTTGGAAACCCCTATTGCTCGAACCTTTCCTTCCTTGTACAATTTCTCAAAGGCTTTCCACGTTTCCATCCTTAGTTCCTCAACTGGCCAATGGATTAAATACAAGTCCAAATAGTCCATATTAAGTTTTTTGAGTGATTTTTCAAATGCATGAAGTGTTTTTTCATAACCGTGGTCTCTATTCCAAAGTTTTGAGGTGACAAATATTTCCTCCCTGGGAATTCCGCTATTCTTTATCCCTTTACCGACATCCTCCTCATTTCCATAAATGGCGGCTGTGTCAATATGTCGATATCCTATCTCCAATGCATACTTTACTGCTTTCTCTGTTTCCCCTCCTGACTTCGCCCGATAAGTCCCCAATCCAAAAATGGGGATTTCAACCCCGTTATTCAATTTCATTTTTGTGTCAATCGCATAATTGTCCATAATTGTAATTTTTTGTATCCCTTTAATCATTTTCCATTTCACGATTGTTGTCCATTTCCATTCTAAGAATTTTCTTTATTGCCTCATTTGCAGTCGTCTGAACCTCCAAATACTCGTCTTGCATCAATTCTTTCAGGATATCCCAGATTTCTGGAGGAACCTCTTGCAACTCACCAATGAGATAAGCTGCTTCCATTCTTTCTGTCTGGTCTTTACTTTTTGCCAGTTCCAAAATTTCCTGAATAGTAATATCCACCAATTTATTGTTCATTTTTATGATTAAATACTATACCTATTGGATTGTGTTGTTTGGTTGAATTGTGACCAAAACTTTTTTGAAAACTGGTGTTTTTGAAAGTGGATCTATTTGTGGTGGAACCAACAAATTTCCCTCTGGAAAGAACATCCCTACATTTCCCTCTTTGATTGGAGATTCCACTGCTTCAACCCTCATCCTGCCAACTTCTGATCTAATCTCTACCCAATCCCCATTTTTGGCACCAACTGTTTCCAAATCCTCTTTTGAAATAAAAACGACATTTCGATGTTTACTGCCCCGATATACATCCTCCTCATCATAAATGATTGTGTTGAATTGACCTTCTGAACGGAATGTCATTAAATTCAGTTTCCCCTTTGGTGGTCTCGCATCACGAGGCTTTAAAACAAAAAGATTTGCTTTCCCATTTTCTGTCGAAAACTTTGGCTCATGTCTTATCCGTCCTTCTATTGTAAAATCATGCTCTCTTACATTTTTTATTTGTTGCATTCCTGGGATGATATTCCCTATCAGTTCTCTTATTTTGTCATGATCCCCCATGTTTTTCCAATCGACACCCCCCTCATTACCAAATAACTCTGTTGCAAGCTTGATAATTATCTCTGTCTCAGATGGCAATTTCTCATCTGCCGCTTTTTCCCCTCCAACAGAATACCTGACAAAATTGAACATGGATTCTTGGGTTGTTCCCTGCTTCTCCTCATCCCTTGTTCTTACAGGAAGTATCAATGCTTCTTTTCCCTGTCCGTATAAATGCCCAAGATTTAATGTTGTACTTAACTGACAAGTGAACTTGATATTGTTGAGTGCCTTCTCTGCCCATTTTGATGCGGGATTTGATCCATAGAGATTTCCTCCCAAAAAAAATCCAACGTCTATCTCTCCCCTTTCCGCGGCCTTCATTGCTGCAAATGTATCAAATCCCTCCCTCTCTGGAACCCTTATTCCCAAATTTTCTGCAATTGCATCAATGACCTGCAATTTTAATTTTGGGACAACCCCCATCGTTCCCACTCCTTGAACATTGCTATGCCCTCGAAGTGGTAGTAGGCCACTCCCCTTTCTCCCTACTGCCCCTATTAGTAATGACAGGTTTGCCAGCATTTGCACTGTTTCCACCCCATGTTTTTGGTGTGTCAAACCCATGGCCCACGCAAATACTGGGTTTTTTGCTTCTAAGATGTATTTTACTGTCTTGTCCAATTCTGGTTCCGAGATGCCTGAATACTCTAACAATTTATCAATATCTTCATTTTCAAGATCTTCTAGAAACTCTTCTGCGTTGTTGCAGTAATTTTTGAGAAACTTAATGTCTGATCTTCCCAGTTTATGGATCTTAACCGCAATTGCCTTGAAAAATGCCATGTCGCCCCCACAATGCGGTTGGACATAGAGATTTGCAATTTCAGTTCCAAACAATAACGACCTAAAATGACTTGGAATGGCAAATCTCTCTAAACCCACTTCTCGGAAGGGGTTGACCACAATTATTTTCCCTTTTCTTTTCCTGAGATTCATCATATGTGTCATAAATCTTGGATGATTGCTACTTGGATTGGCTCCTGCAATCATGACCAAATCCGATTTTTCAAGGTCTTCCAACTTTATGGTTGCAGTTCCTGTCCCGAATACCTTTGACAGTCCAACTCCGCTTGCTTGATGACAATAATAACTGCAATTGTTTATGTTGTTTGTTCCCAATTGCCTTGCAAAAATTTGCAATAGGAATGCCGCTTCATTTGAAGACCTGCCTGAAACATAGAAAAACGTTTTTTCAGGTGATGTTTCTCTTAATTTTTCAACTATTGTCTTGAATGCCTTGTCCCAACTTACTGGAAAAAACCTGTTTTCCCCCTTTGGTTTATGCAATGGGGTTACCAACCGACCTGCCAATTCCAATTCTCTTGGACCTATTTTTTTCAAATCATCGACTGTGTTTTCCATAAAAAAACTTGCAGGGATTGGTTTGAGCATGTCTTGGGCTTGTGCTTGCATTGCCTTTTTACAAACCTGAAACCCCTTCCCTAGCTCATTTTTCATCCCCTTCATTCCAAAAGCACATGTTTTGCATGTATTTTGCTTTCGTAGTGCCCTGAAAAGCCTAATTGTTCCTCCTGCGCGTTTTCCCATCTTGAAGGTATACTTGACTGCATGCCATCCCCCTGCTTGCCTCGGTCGTTTATTGCCCATAATTCACCAATTTACTTTATTAATAAATAGTTTTCCCAGATATTTATTCTGAAGATTGAATCCCTTGCCCTGTAATCTCAAAAACGGCTTCACTTTCCGGTAAAACCGGACTGTCAAAAACCTTGATTACCCGTTTCTCGCCCTTCGACTTTCTCAAGTAAAAACGTGTGCCTGCCCAATGCCCCATGATGTTGCCGCCGACTGCTGTGGTTGGATCACCAAAGAATTGAGCTGGGTTTGCCTGAACTTGGTTGGTGACAACAACAGCCACATTGTAGGTATCTGCAAGCCTGTGAAGGCTGTTCAGGTGGGCATTGAGGATCTGTTGCCTTTCTGCAAGCGTCCCCCTTCCTGCATATTCTGCCCTGAAATGAGCCGTGACCGAGTCAACTATGACAATTCCATATTCATCAGGATGTTTACCCAAGAACTCTAAAAGCTTGATCACTGCAACCTGCTGATTGTCACTGTTTTTTGCGCGTGCATAAAGTACATCTCGAAGAACATCATTGACATCTTTTCCCCATCCTTTGTCTCGAAATCGGTTTGCAATCTGGACAATCCTTGAAGGTGAAAAAGTACCTTCTGTATCTATATAGATCGCTTTTTTCCCCAATCCCCCCATTTCTGGAGGCAATTGGACAGTAACTGCAAGCTGATGACAAATCTGTGATTTGCCTGATCTGAATGATCCAAAAAATTCGTATGTCTCTCCTCTTCTTATTCCCCCATTTCCCAATTCCTCAACAAATGTCAATTTATCCAGTGTTTCCGCCCCAAAAGTGAACGTCTCTGACTGTTGCATTCTTTCAAGCACTTCTAATCCTGTCGTAAACAGTCCTCCTCTGATTGTTTCCACAATGAATGTCTGGTATCTCATTGCCGCATTTGCAGTCAATCCATACCTTTCCTCCAATTCCTTGACTGGAGTCGTTTCAAGCAACCCAATGCTCATCCCCTTTTCCCTAAGGGATCTTGCCGTTGTTGGTCCAATCCCTTCTATGTCTTCCAAATCTATTTCTGGTTCATAGTTTGGGTATAGCTCTGGAAACATTTCTGCAATGTTTGATCTTAATTTTTTTGCCGCAGGTCTTGTAAGCCCCGCATTTTCCAACTCTATCATTGACGCTTCCATCAATTTCCGAGGGGTGTCTATTCCCTCTTCAATTAGCATCTTTGCGGTTTTAGGTCCCAATCCGGGAACATCCTGCAATGCCATGTGATCAATGGTCAAAATATTTTCATTTTCCAATTCTGTTGCCATTATGTAATCTTTGGAAATTCTAGAATATAGTATAAGGGAGGCGTGGATAAAACTGAATGCGCATTTTAATAACACGCAAGGGAAAATGTAAAAATAGTCTGTTCAATAAGACTATGAGGGAGACCTCCTGATGATCTTTGCACCTATTGACTCAAACACTGTAT
>WAKA01000157.1 GCA_015523565.1 Candidatus Heimdallarchaeota archaeon
ACTATTAATTGTCAAAATTATTCAATATTGTTCGCGAACTAAAAGTGCGCGTCTAAGTATATATTAATAAAACAACATGAATAGATAGAGATTAGACAACAAACATTCGCCTACGGGCGAACTTAATTAAACTGTTTGAATGTCAACAACTGAAGCCTTTAATAATGAGGCTAAATAATTAATATTGCTCAATAGATGTGCGTTGACCATGCAGGTGCATGCGAGGCATCTCCTTTAAATGCCAAGCCCATGGGTTTCGGCATGACAAGGTTTCACAGATCCGTATATACAGCCAATTAAATCATCTAAACACTGGATTAATTCCAAGAGTACGACAATTTTGCTGAGGCAAAATGTGGGAAATATATCTTTGAACCAAGTAAGACAAAGTCTGCCGCACGGCAATTGGTGGATACCTTGGCTAGCTAACCGATGAAGGGCGTGGCAAGCTGCGATAAGCGCAGGGTAGGTGCAAGCAACCAACGATCCTGCGATTCCCGAATGAGAATCTTTTGCACATCCAATAAGTGTGCAAAATCCCTCTGGGATGGGGAACCCACGGAACGAAAACATTCAAGTACGTGGTGGAAGAGAAAGCAATAGCGATTTCCTGAGTAATGGCGAATGAAAGGGAACTAGGTCAAACCGAATGACCATATGAAAATATGGTTAGATGTGGTGTTGTGGATCCTAGCTAATGCGTAACGAATTGAAGCCGAAATGATTTGGAACAATCTGCAATATAGGGTGAAAGCCCCGTAGGCATAAATTCGTCGCTATAAGCTGGGAAATCCGGACTAGGGCGGATTGGATGTTCCGTCCAAACTTCGAGAACTAACTCGAAAACCTAAATATTCAGCTAGACCGATAGCGAACTAGTAACGTGAGTCAAAGGTGAAAAGCAGCGGTAACACGCGTTGAAAAGAGCTTGAAACCAATTGTCTAAACAGTGTAATAGTGTTGAAGGAATAACGCTCCGTGAATCCAAGCTGGGTGACCAGTGGTCGAGAACGGAGAGAGACCGGCACTATTGCGTCAGTCTTGAAACACTGGCCAGGGAGTTTATCCGAGTGGTGAGACTAAGGTTATATCGTAATCGTAGGGAAACCAACCAGTCCGCAGCATTTGCAAGGGACGACGTGTGAAAGCGCGTGAAATCACTCGGATAAGATGCGAAAGGCGTTGATCTATGCGTGGCCAAACTGAAGCCGTGGGAAACTGCGGTGGAGGGTTGAAGGGGTATTGATATACAACTCATTCCTCTGAGCTGCGTATAGTGGTTAAAGGCCAATCGAAGCGCCTGATAGCACATTCCGGTAGAAGTGGAGCCGCAGTCCAGCGTGGCACGAGTATGAACCGTTGGTAGAGTACAGACAGTGTCGGAATGGGGAGTGAAATCCTCGCCACACCATCTAACTCCGAATGACGGTTCTACGTAGACTGCCGCAGTTGGGTGTGTCGCCGTAAGGGTGGCAACCGAGAAGCGAATAAGCTAGACTTGGGTTAAGGGCCCTAAATGTTGATTAAGTGTAAAAAGCGAAGGACGTCGTATCGCTAAGACAATGAGGTGGTAGGCTTAGAAGCAGCAATCCACTAACAAAAGCGTAACAGCTTACTCATCGAGCGGTACGGCTCTGAAAATGGACGGGGCTAAAATCAACTCCCGATACCCAAGGGCACCATTATAACATGGTGATCCGGTATACCGGCGTTTGGCGAGGGTAGAAGCAGGTTGGAAATGACCTGTGGACCTCGTTGAAGTGCAGATCCTGGTAGTAGTAGGCAGATATATGGGTGAGAACCCCATAGGTCGAAAAGGCTAGGGTTCCTGGACAATGTCCATCAGTCCAGGGTCAGTCGATCCTAAGAAAGACCTTAGTATGGCTCTTTCAAAAGGGAAACAGGATTAATATTCCTGTACCGCGTGTGAATCCGGCAACGATATTGGTGGATCAGACGGTTGTGGATAGGTGGTCTTAGTTTCTATAGCTAAGTTAAGTGTATATGTCCGACGAGTAGTGTTGCACTGAGACTCGGATGAAATCACGAATAGGCGCACTAATTTACGTCGCTACCATCGATTTCCAAAACCCCATGAAAATGATCCCCCATTGTAGCACGCGATCGTACCGAAAACCGACACGGGTGTCCTTAGGCTTAGAAGGCTAAGACCTCTTGGAGTAATCTAGGCAAGGGAATTCGGCAAAATAGATGGGTAACTAAGGGATAACCATTGCCTTTAGCTGTTTACGCGGCCGAAGGTGTCACTAACAAAGGGAACCCGACTGTTTAACAAAAACATAGCAAACTGCTAGGGCGAAAGCCTGTGTATAGTTTGTGTATCCTGCTCAGTGCCCGTAAGTCAAATCCCCGTACAAGGGGGCTAAGCTCGGGTTAACAGCGGGAGTAACCATGACTCTCTTAAGGTAGGCAAATGCCTTGTCGGATAATTACCGACGTCCATGAAGGGACCAACGAGGTTCCCACTGTCCCTGCCTAGAATCCAGTGAACCTGCGATCCGGCGAACAGACCGGATAGCCCAGTTGGGAAGAGAAGACCCTGAGAGCTTTACTACAGCTTCCAGCTGTTTATTTGGCGATCATACAGAGCGTAGTCAGGAGCGTCGAACCAAGGTCTCCGGGCCTTGGGGATGCAACAATGGAACACTGACTATGGTCGTTGAATAAACTTACCCGTTGCGACGGGGACACCTGGTGGTGGGTAGTTTTGCTGGGGCGGCAAACCTCCGATAAGAAAACAGAGGTGCCCAAAGGTCAGCTCAGGAGGGACAGAAATCCTCCGTAGAGTGCAAGGGCATAAGCTGGCTTTACCGTGAACGTACCAATAGCGTTCGCTGTTACGAAAGTAGGGCCTAGCGATCCATCCGATTGTCCTTAGTAGACGCGGGTGGTGACAGAAAAGTTACCTCAGGGGTAACAGAGTTGTCGTGCGTTAGAGTTCCCAATCGCTTGGAATTCTAAACAATTTTCAAATTACCTCCACCACTGCACAGCTGCAGTAAGCGGTTTCACAAACTTAAAGGTCTTCTATCATCCTCACATTTTTAATAGACAAACGTCGATGATTTAAAAATTGGCTGAACTCAGAAGTCCTTTAACCCAAATGCCGATTTGCTGTGCAAAGATTAGCTACTTTACAAAAAGTTGCAACGGTAGGCGATGAACACATCGACCGCACGGCTTGCTTCCTCGATGTCGGCTCTTCCTCGTTTGGTGTTGCACAAGGCACCAGGAATAGGGTTGTTCGCCCGTTAAAAGGGAACGTGAGCTGGGTTCAGACCGTTGTGAGACAGGTTGGTTTCTATCTAACTGGGCTGTTGGGTAAGTGCAAGCAAAGTGCCATCAGTACGAGAGGAACGTGGTGTTGTGGCCTCTGGTGTATCGGTTGTCGTTAGGCATTGCCGAGTAGCTACGCCATCCCAGATAAGAGCTGAATGCATCTAAGCTCGAAGCTGGTCTTAAAAAGACTTACCCACTCTGGAACTAAGGGAAATTATTTCTCATTGGGGGCTGGTGACAGCAACCAATAGTTCTGGACGAGTGCACGGGCAAAAGACCCGCTTGCAATGAATGCCGTGTAAGCGTCGAGCTCTGCGAGATGTTTAGCGGACATTTAATTAAGCACGAGGCGCTTTGTAAGAAAGGTTCAAAGATATACCTAGAACATTTGTCGTAGTGTTTAGAGGCTGTATATACAACCTATTCCAAATTAATTTCTTTTATTTCGTCGTTAACAACTTTAATGTATATTTTTGTATCATTCCATCTTCCAATTATAATTTTATCATTTTCGTTATTTTCAATGATTAAGTCTTTCCACTGTAATTTTTTTAATTTCTCTACTAAATTTGATGTCATGTCTTGATTATCAAATGAATTTTCGCTATTCCAAATAAGGCTATTCATTTTTTTTGCTAAAGACAGGTGGTTTTTTTGATCTTCATTATTGTCATATGTTGCCGTTTTGTCGGTCTTGATTGGCATTGAAATGACATTTTCTCTTTTTTTCTCGATATGGGGTCTTGCAAATACTTTCCGAAATTTTTCTTTTCGATGTTTGCAATCCAATTCTATTGACTTAATTAAAAAATCTATAAATAAAGGATTTATTTTCTCTTTTTTTAATGTGAAACAATCGTTTAGTAACCTAATGCGTTCCTTTTTTTTTGTAATTATCTTAATGCTTCCCTTTATGTCTCCTTTTCTTAATATTTCCGCAATTTTTTCTTCTTTTGTCTGTATATCTTCCCTTGATGATCCTTGGACAATCAATGTAAATGAATGGCTGTTTTCTTGGTGATTCCCAAATCCCAAAAGAATTCCTATCCCCCCAAGTTCTAAAATATCAAAAAAGTCAAGTGAAAACTTTGTGTTTTTTATTTCTACACTTTCAAATCTATATGCCTTATATAACTTGTTCTTATTTTTAATCAATTCTTTTGATATCCAATTGCCTTTCAAAACAAGATTGAATGGAATGCTTTCACTCAATTCAAATCCCGTAGACTGTTCAACTCCCCACCCTTCTCCAATAATATCTTTTAACTTCTCATGCTTGATTTCTTTGTCATTTTTCAAAATTATATCTCCAATCAATAACATTAACTTTCCATTGAAATAAATCAATGATGAGAAATCTTTATTCAGTTTGTTCACTATTTTTCTAAATACTCTTTTTCCAATGGGTCTATTTACCTCAATTGAATAACCTTGGAATCTGATTTTCCTTTTTTTATTTTTATAAATCAGGCTGCTTTTCATAATTACAAAATTATCCATTCTATATTACTGTAATTAGCTAATTATTTAACCTCATATTCTGACTTTTTATGTTCAATACCCTATCTATCCCAAATGCAACTGAATTGTTTGGATGACACATGCAATAATGATTCATTGTTTGTCCCCATAAAAATCGATAGCCCTAACTTCTATTCGAAAAAACTTATTGAAGAATATCTACAAATCCGTTCAAAAGAAAAATCTCAGTTGCTTGACTTTTCCCAATCTTTAGAAAAGTTAGAAATGATTGCCTCTGAATACCCTGTTAGTTGCCCATTAGAACTTGCATTATATGCCATTGACCTTTTCCCTCTTATCATTTTTAATCATTACCCCACCATTACTGAACTTTATTGGAATGAAGGTATGTTTGGTATCACTGATCGAATAATGGGACGAAAAAAAATAATTTTTGACCCTAGGATAAATACTTCTCGATTTTATGAATCCTTAAAAATTCAGCTTGAATTGGTCACTAATGAGATCTTAAATTCTAAAAATGCTTCTTTGATTGGGAATTTAAACAGTAACATTGGTCGACTGAGGGTAAGCATGAAACACCCTCCTTTTGGCAAAAGTATTGTAATTAGGAGACTTCCCACAAATCCAATCCCAATCGACATTCTTATCAAAGAAAATCAGATATGCCTACGTTATGCTGATTTTTTGAAAAATGCAATCTTGGAACGAAAGAATATAATAATTGCTGGAGAACCTGGTTCTGGAAAGACTACTCTTCTAAATGCACTTTTGTTATTGATTCCATCTGCATGGCGGGTTGTAGTGCTGGAGGATACTAATGAAATCACTCTCTCCGGTGTTTTTGTTGATAAGCTTTCAATTCCCCAAATTAGATTTGCAAATATTTCTTTATCTGCTAAAAAAGAGAATGCGATTGCCTTTGTTCTTCGAAACTCTCCAGATTATCTGGTATTTGGGGAAATACAACAAAAACAAGATACTCTTCGTGTTTTCGAAGCTCTTTCATCTGGATTAAGAGGAATTGTTACAATCCATGCAAAAGATTTTAACACTCTTATGATGAGATTATGTGACAGTCACAATTTATCACAAGAGCTCTTGTCACAAATCGATGTACTTGTGATTACAAAACGTGAAATTGATCATGCGGGGCATATAAAACTTTCAGTTCCAGAAATTTATTCTCAGAAAAATGGGGTCTTAGTAAAAATGGATTAATGATTGCCTGATTTCTACAACTTATTCCTCTTGTTTTCTTAAATCTCGGATTATAATTTTTCCACCCCCATCGAAAAATAAACGGTCTTCAATCTCTTTTTCTATCTCATTGTTTTCAAAAATCTTATTTTGGTTCTCATTTGGGAATTCCGATTTAAATTTTTGGAAAATCACCTCTGGAGATGCCATAAAGTAAATTTTTCCATTTTTTATTGCGAAAAGCTTTTGAGCTAATCCATATGATACAATCTGCTTTTCAGTTGCTGCTGGAAAATAAAGCAAAAGTGCAGTTACCAATTTTCTCACATCTCGATTTTCATTTATTAATGTGTTCTGATATTTTTGATGTGTTTTTTCATACTGTGCGAGCATTTCTTCAAAAGAAAGCTTTGTTTCAATAAAATCATCAATAACTTTAACCTCCTCATTGAAAATATGTAGCACTTGTGAAAAAAATTGAATGTCTAAGAATCTTCCAGATAAGATCTGTAAGAGTTCCAAAGAAATTACATTTTTGTTTCCTTGTCTTTTCTGAAATGTATTTTTGATTAATCCATGATAATGTTTTAGTCTATTTGCTATTTTTTCTATTTCTCCTTTATCTCCATAAAGTTTTACTTTGATTGTATTGAGTTTTGTTTCAACAATTGAATCTTGGCTCTTCAAAGCCTTTTTTAAAACTTCAAAAAAAACTTTCAGTTCTTTGTTTCCTTCAACTTTGAATAATAGTTGTACCGTTGGTTTTATTTTCTTCATAATGCTAACAAGGACAGAAAAATATATTATGTTATGGACATGTTCCCCCTAGCCCAAAAATGCATTGTAGATCATTTATGCTTTTTATTGCAACATTTGCCAAATTAAATAATGCCACTGCCAATAATGCAAGTAAAGCGGCATAAAGAAGTACGATCCCTATTTCTTCTGCAATACCCATGTTTATCAAATTTGATTGAACATTTTATTATAAAAAGTCCAATTCCAACTTTATATGCTAAAATGATGAAACAACCAATATGAAAACAAAAAGCATGTTCTATTTTATTTTGACATTGGTGTTCATTATTTGGACATTTCTTATGCTTCTATTTGTATTGGTTTTATGGAATGTTTCTGCTTTGTTATTGCAGGTTAATGATTTTTCATACTCTTTTACGATTAAGCCAGATAATGTGGTTGTTAATGTATCTTATTTTATCACCAATTTACAATATACCCCTGTTAATGAAACCACTTCCATTATTTTTTTAAAGATTAATGGGATATTGATTTCCTCCATTGATTTTTTCAATATGTCGCCCTATGCAAACCATTCTCTGAAACTTCCCAATTATTATTATAAGATTGCGTTGACAATTCAAATCTTAAAAGAAGGCTATCGGAGTTTAAATAATTTCACTACTGTCATCTATTTAGAAAAAAATAGCTGAAATTCTGAATAATCCAACATCTGATTGCTCTGTGTTGAGACACCATCGATGAAGTTATATTATCATAAAAAAAAAAGAACATACGGACTATATGTGGTCCTTATTGCAGGGGTCGCCCAGCCTGGTCAACGGCGCTAGGTTGAGGGCCTAGTCCTTTAGAGGTTCGTGGGTTCAAATCCCACCCCCTGCATTTTTCTGAATTTCAACTTGATCTGAATTGATTGTCATGGTGTGAGTTTATATGCTTTCCTTATGAGTTATTCACATGAGACAAATTGAAACTATTTTTGCATTTGCGTTTTACTTTTTTATAACTGGTATAGGGCTTATCTTTTTTCTTTCGGCATTGTCTTGTCTTGTAAATAATCATGATTTTTCTTCTTTAATTGAAAAACTAAGTCCACAACCATGAATGTTCTGAAAATGGTGCCATTTCAAAATTGAAAAAAACACTATAAATGAAAATTAATTGATGTATACTGTCTTGGATTCTTCAGTGTTCATGAATGTTAATAGTCTTGATCACTTGGATCTTACCTCATCATTCTATATTTCTGAAAATTGCTATGACGAAATAAAATCAACATGTTCACACCTTCTTTCCTTACTTGTGAAGCTTAATATTGTTTCTCCTACTTCCAATTCAATAAAATATATTGAAGAAACACTAAAAAAAATTGGTGAAACAAAATTATCTTCTGCTGATAAGTCTGCCTTGGCGTTAGCTCTTGATCTCACACAAGAAAACAAGAATGTTATTTTACTTTCCGATGATTTTTCCGTACTTAATGTGGCATCATTTTGCAACATCCCCTCCAAAAGTATAAAAACAAAAAAGAAAGTGAAAAAACGAACGTATTTTTTTGTTTGTAGGGCTTGCAAAAATAATAATGGTGTCAATAATGTAGAATGTGAAACATGTGGCTTTCACCTGTTTTTCAGAAAGTATAGATAACATTTTATGGATGTTCTTCAAATTTTTTTCGATTTCAATCAAAGGATTTTAAGGGATAATTATTAGATGAAAAATAAATAAAAAGAGGTATAAGTGTGAGTGTCAAAAACGAACTAAAATCATACAAAACTGTAAGGGAAGTTTCAGGTCCCCTTCTTTTTGTTGACCTTCAAGGAAGGGGTGGTGTCAGTTATGGTGAAATATGTGAAGTTGTTACTGGTTATGGTGAAAGACGACGCGGTCAGGTACTTGAAATTACAAATGATCTTGCAGTAGTTCAGGTATTTGAAGGCACAAGTGGTCTTGATACTAAAGAGACATCTGTCAGATTCATTGGACAAACCCTCCAAATAGGAGTTTCTGAAGAAATGCTTGGTCGTGTCTTTAATGGTCGTGGTATTCCAATTGATGGTGGTCCACAAATTATTAGTGAAGAAAAAAGAGATATCGCTGGCAATCCTCTTAATCCTGTGGCACGAGAATATCCTCGTTCCTTTATTCAGACAGGAATTTCAACTATTGATGCACTTTTGACTTTAGTGAGGGGTCAAAAGTTGCCATTATTCTCTGGATCTGGTCTTCCTCATAATCAGGTAGGTGCCCAAATTGCAAGACAGGCAAAAGTTTTAGGGGAAGGGGAATCATTTGCAGTGGTTTTTGCAGCAATGGGTATTACCGCTGAAGAGGCAAGATTTTTCCAATCTGACTTCGAAAGGACTGGTGCTCTTGAAAAAGTGGTTCTTTTCCTAAATCTTGCAGACGATCCTGCCGTTGAAAGAATTATTACTCCCCGGATCGCCTTGACTGTTGCCGAATATCTTGCCTTTGAAAAAGATTACCATGTTTTGGTTATTCTGACAGACATGACGTCTTACTGTGAATCACTGCGTGAAATTGGTGCTGCAAGAGAAGAAGTTCCTGGTCGTCGTGGTTTTCCTGGATATTTATATTCTGACCTTTCTACAATTTATGAACGTGCTGGTAGAATCATCGGAAAGAAAGGGTCAATTACCCAAATTCCGATATTGACTATGCCTAATGATGATTTGACACATCCAATCCCCGACCTTACTGGTTATATTACTGAAGGACAAGTTTATATCGACCGTGCCCTTCATAGGAAAGGGGTTTATCCTCCAATCAACCCATTGCCGTCACTTTCTAGATTAATGAAGGAAGCAATTGGTAAAGGATCAACTAGGGTGGATCATGCTGCCCTTGCATCCCAGCTATATGCTGCATACGCACGTGGAAGGGAATTAAGAGATCTTGTCGCAGTTGTTGGGGAAGAATCCCTATCTGATGAGGATCGTCTTTATCTCAACTTTGCCCAACAATTTGAAGATAGGTTTATATCTCAAGGGTATGAGGAAGATCGTTCCATCTTTGATACACTCGATTTGGGATGGGAGCTCTTAACCATATTTCCAAATCCAAAAAGACAGCTTAAACGAATTGATGAGGAATTGATTGAAAAATTCTATCCCCTCAATCGTGATCCAAATTACAATTTCCATGATGTCAATGCATAACTGCTTCATTATATGTCTTCTATCCTCTTTTGATTACATCCCTAACATTAATCTTTAATCATCTAAATTTTTCTCAAATGATAAGTGATTCGATGGAAGTAATTAATAAATAAAACTTCTATTGGAGGTTAGTCAATGAGCTCACAAATTGAAGGCACTATTATTCGTATTTCTGGACCTGTTGTTCAGGCAAAAGGAATGCTTGGCGCAAGACTATATGATGTTGCACGCATCGGAAACCTTGGATTGATCGGGGAGATTATTCAAGTAGATGGTGATATTGCAACTATTCAGTGTTATGAAATTACTGATGGAATTAAACCAGGGGAACCAGTTATTGGAACTGGTGAACCCCTTTCAGTAATGCTTGGCCCAGGCATAATGTCACAAATCTATGACGGTATTCAGCGACCACTTCCTGCAATTAAGGATGTAACAGGGGCTTTTATTAACAGAGGTGTTGAAACTCCTGCCTTGGATTTGAAAAAAGAGTGGGAATTTGAAATTGTTGCAAAAGTTGGGGATGTTGTGTCTGGTGGAGATGTTATTGCAACAGTACAAGAAACTCCTGCTTTTCTTCATAAAATCATGATCCCTCCCAATATTTCCGGAAAAATCATTGAAATTGTCGAATCTGGGAAATATACTATTGAAAAAGTGTTGGCTGTCGTTGAAAGTGAAGACGGTACTCGCCATGAAATTTTAGGTTATCAAAGATGGCCTGTCAGGATTCCAAGACCTTTTAAACGAAGGTTGGCATCTGATGAACCCTTAATCACAGGTCAAAGAATTTTTGATACATTTTTCCCCATTGCAAAAGGTGGTGTCGCAGCCATTCCAGGTCCTTTTGGAACAGGTAAAACTGTCAGCCAACACCAATTGGCAAAATATTGCAATGCCCAAGTTGTAGTGTACGTTGGGTGTGGGGAACGTGGAAATGAGATGACTAATGTGTTGGAGGAATTCCCACATTTGGATGACCCTAC
This sequence comes from Candidatus Heimdallarchaeota archaeon, assembly GCA_015523565.1. Lineage (GTDB taxonomy): Archaea > Asgardarchaeota > Heimdallarchaeia > Heimdallarchaeales > Kariarchaeaceae > WAKA01. The sequence goes on from WAKA01000157.1 coordinate 10,907, forward strand.
TACTGGGTTAAAACTTATGGCACGAACTACAATGATTGCCAATACATCAAATATGCCTGTTGCAGCACGAGAGGCGTCTGTGTATACTGGAATAACAATGGCAGAATATTTCAGAGATCAAGGCTATGATGTTGCAATGATGGCTGATTCAACATCTCGTTGGGCAGAAGCTATGAGAGAAATTTCTGGAAGGCTTGAGGAAATGCCTGGTGAAGCAGGCTATCCTGCATATTTGGCATCAAAAATTGCAGCATATTATGAACGTGGAGGAAGGGTTGAAATACTTAACTCCAAAGAGGAAAAAACAGGGTCTGTTTCAATAATTGGTGCTGTTTCACCTCCTGGTGGTGATTTCTCAGAACCAGTCACACAAAACACTTTGAGAATTGTCAAGGTATTTTGGGCACTTACCAAAAAACTTGCTGAACAAAGACATTTTCCTGCCATTTCTTATCTCGAAAGCTATACTTTGTATTGGGATGTCCTTAAAGATTATTACAAAAAACATTTCTCTGATGATTTTGATAAACTAAGAACAAGAGCATTCAGATTGCTTCAAGAAGATAACGATTTGCAGGAAATTGTGCAACTTGTTGGACCAGATGCACTGTCTCCTGCTGAAAGAATTACTTTAGAGGCGGCACGGATGCTCAAGGAAGATTATTTGCAACAAAATGCATTTCACCCTGTAGATTCTTACTGTTCACCAGAAAAACAGGCTTGGATGCTTCGTAATATTTTTGCCCTTTATGATAAAATGAGGGAATTATTTGATGCAGGTGTTGACCTCAAAGATATGATGGAAAATGAGATTTTTGACAAAATCCCACGTATGAAATATGAGCCTGAGATTGAAAAATTAAAATCCTTGAATGAAGAAATCCAAAAACTCTCTCCCACTAATTTTGAAATAATTACGATATGATTGCAATTATGCACAACTGCATGGAAATTTTGAATAAGATGTCGTTTATTTTTCATTATGATTGAGTTAAATGAAGACCATAAATTAATACAACAAACTGCAAGGGATATCGCGGAAGATGTTATTGCTCCCAATGCAGCATATTATGATTCCCACGAAGAATTTCCACAAAAATCATTTGAGGCATTAAGGGATGCGGGTTTTTTAGCAATGATGGTTTCTCCAGAATATGGTGGTGCTGGACTAGATACCATTAGTTATGTTCTTGCTATGATTGAAGTAAGCAAAGCATGTGCCAGCACTGGTGTGATGATGAGTGTCAATAACTCATTAGCCGCATTTCCACTAGAAACGTACGGTTCTGAATATATTAAAAACACTTTTCTTCGGAAAATTTCTGAAGGCGGCAAATTAGGTGCATTCGCCCTTTCAGAACCAGATGCGGGGAGTGATCCCGCGGGTGGAAGAACAACAGCTGTTTTAGATGGGGATGAATATATCTTGAACGGTAGCAAGATGTGGATCACAAATGGTGGTGTTGCGGATGTGTATGTAGTTTTTGCAAAAACTAACCCTGATTTGAAACACAAGGGGATGTCTGCTTTTGTTGTTGAAAAGGGAACCCCTGGTTTTGAAATCGGTCCAAAAGAGAAAAAATTAGGGATAAGGGCTTCTCCTACTACTCCTCTATCATTTGATGATTGTCGTATCCCAAAGGAAAACCTTATTGGCACCGAGGGTGAAGGATTTAAAATTGCAATGTCTACTCTTGATGGTGGTCGCATTGGTATTGCCGCGCAAGCACTAGGAATTGGTCAAGCGGCATTGGATGCTGCAATTTCTTATTCAAAAACACGGCGTGCGTTTGGACAACCGATTTCTAAATTTCAAGGACTTCGATGGATGATTGCTGATGCCGCAATGGATATGGAAGCTGCAAAACTTTTGACTTTTCAAGCGGCTATTTTAAAAGATAAGAAACTCCGATTCACAAAAGAAGCAGCAATGGCAAAACTTTATGCTTCTGAAGCTGCTGTGAGAACTGCAGATATGTCTTTACAAATTCATGGCGGTGCAGGCTACTCGCGTGACTTCCCTGTAGAACGATATTATCGTGATGCAAAAATCACCGCAATATATGAAGGTACTTCTGAAATTCAACGGGTTGTTATCTCTCGTGAAGTTATTGATAAATAAATTTCCCATCAACTCTTTCTATAAATTTAAATTGGAAATGATGGTGAATGACTTAAAGAACATTGTGTGATGCCCTATGGTTGATTTAGAAACAAGTATCAGTGTTGCCCGAAAATCAGGAAAAACAAAATTAGGTATGAAATATGCAATAAAAGCCGCTAAACTAAAAGAAGCTAAGGCAATAGTGGTTGCCTCAAACGCTCCAAAAGAGCTCCGAGAGGATTTGGAATATTATGCTCGGCTTTCTGGCGTTCCGATTATTGAATATCCAAAAACATCTCAGGATCTCGGTGTTGTATGTGGACGCCCTCACTTAACCGCGGCTGTAACTATCATAAATGAAGGAGATTCTGACATCCTCAATGCAATCGAATAATCAGATAAATTCTTCTCCATAATTAATTTCTCCCACTTTTGGGGGTTGTAATTTATATTCTTCCCTTGCTGGAATGACTTCATTCAATCCTTTTTGAAAATGCTTCCATTTTAATTTGACTTTTGATTGCGTTGTTGTAATCTTTCCACTTTCAATCAACTCTTCAATCAAGTCTTCTTTTGCCAAATTGACAATCTCTGTAAGTTCTGCTCCAGTATACCCTTCTGTTAAATTAACTAATTTTTCAATATCGCTATTGTCAATGATGACATTCCTCAAATGAACTTCCAATATTTCTTTTCTTGCTTTTGCATCTGGGTGACCAACTTTTATGATTTTTGTTAATCTCCCCGGTCTTCTTAACGCAGGGTCAATTATATCTGGTCTATTGGTTGCTGCAAGGATATAAACTCCATGAAGCTCTTGTAATCCATCCATTTCTGTCAATAGTTGACTTACTATTCTTTGTGAGACCTCATTAACTCCTCTTCTTCTTTGTGATGCGATGGCATCAATCTCATCGAAAAAAATGATTGTTGGTGATGCTCTCCTTGCTTTTTCAAAAATTTCCCTTATTGCCCTCTCTGTTTCTCCCACAAATTTACTTAAAAGTTCAGGACCCTTTATGGAAATGAAATTTGCATTGATCTCTCCTGCAACTGCTCTTGCCATCAGTGTTTTTCCAGTTCCTGGGGGGCCATGCAACAGTATTCCCCTTGATGTTTTCATCCCTAAAGCCCGATAAAGGTCTGGATATTTGATTGGCCACTCTATTGTTTTTATTAACTCTCGTTTGACTGTTTCTAAGCCACCAATGTCATTCCAATTCACTTCTGGTTTTTCAACAAAAACTTCCCGTAATGCTGAAGGCTTGACTTCCTCCATCGCCTTTAAGAAATCATCCATTGTCACTTGTATTTTGTTAAGTGTAACCCCATCCAATGGAAATCCCTCGTTAATGTTTGTTTCGGGAATATTCCTTCTTAAACTTACCATTGCCGCTTCTTTTACCAAAATAGCGATATCTGCCCCCACATATCCATGAAGTCTTTCTGCGATATTTTCAATATTGACATCGGAACTTAACGGCATTCCTCTTGTATGTATTTCTAATATTTCTGCTCTGCCTTTCTTGTCAGGGACACCAATTTCAATTTCCCTATCAAATCTTCCTCCTCTCCTTAATGCTTCATCTACCGAATTTGGGCGGTTTGTTGCTGCAATCACTACAATTTGCCCCCTATCATCCAATCCGTCCATCAGCGTAAGTAATTGTGCTACAATTCGGCGTTCTGTTTCTCCACCACTTTCACTTCTTTTTGGAGCAATTGCATCGATTTCATCAATGAAGATTATTGTTGGGGCTTCGTTTTTTGCTTCCATAAAAATACTTCTTAACTTCTCTTCACTTTCTCCATAATATTTTGACATAATCTCTGGTCCATTTATGGTGATGAAATGTGAGTTGGTTTCCGTTGCCACTGCTTTTGCTAACAACGTTTTTCCAGTTCCAGGTGGTCCAAACATTAAAACTCCTTTTGGTGCAGAAATTCCGAGATGATCAAAAATTTCTGGGAATTTTAGTGGGAGCTCAACCATTTCCCGTATTTTTCTAATAGGCTCACTTAATCCTCCAATATCCTCATAACTAACTTCTATGTTTTTTGTATCTTCTCTATAATCCCCTGTTTGCTTTTCTCCTTTCAATATTTTTGTGGTTGTTGTTACAATTGCTGGTGTACTTGGAATAATTTCTTCCACCTTGATTGTAATGTAATTCCCAAATCCAATACTAACTGGGATAATATCTCCTCTACCAACAATTTTATTGTCCATTGCCCTTAAAATCTGTGCAAAGTAATCGTCTGGAAGATTTTCAGAAAGAGAAATTGTTATGGATTTTGCAGATATAATCTTTTCAACTTTTGTTACCTCCACTATGTCGTCTAATCCTACCCCTGCATTTCTTCTAATTGCTTTTTCAATTTTTATCACAGCTGTACCACTATCTTGATTTGATCTCCATGCTTGGGCATATGTGGCCCTTTTCCCCTTTATCTCTAATACGTCTCCTGTTTTAACGCCAATGCTCTCTGCAAGATCTGCAGGTATCCTTGCTATTTGTCTGCCTACATCTCCTTTAGACGCTTCTTGAACTCTTAATTTGATTCTTTTTGCCATTCAAACTCAAATTGTTTATAGCTTTATTTTTTTGTCTATTGTTTAGTCTATATTAATTATAAAATCTTCGTCAATTTGGGCTCCTGGAAGATGAGGCATTTTAACTTCTAAAATTCCATTTGTTATTTTTGCACTGATTTTTGACTTATCCAGTTGCTTTACATGATCAATTGGAACTAATTTTGCATAAACTATATCATTTGTGCTTGTCCGTCCTTTAATGAATAATCCTTCCTTTTTTAACTTGATTTGGACGCCTTCTTTTTCCACTCCTGGCAATTCCGCTACTACCGTGGTTACGCCTTCTGTAATCGATGTTTCTGTATAGGGTTCTATTGTGCCATCCGGATTGATTTTTTCACTATTTTGCGCGGTGGGAAATGGTGAAAATCCTTCAAATGGGTTAAATGCCTTGCCTCCAAATTCAAAAACAGGTTTGCCATCCTTCATTACAAATTTAAATGTTTTCACGTTCGGCATGTTGTTGGGATCCATGTTCCCAAACATGTTTATAAAATCTGCAAAACTTGCAGGATTGAATTCTCCTGGGTTTTGACTGCCAAAAAGCCTTGTCAAGTCATTTTGCAATCTTTCCATGAGCTCCTTAAATGAAATTCCAAAAAATTGTCGTACAAATTTGTCTATCTCTTTAAAATCGTCATTCTCGTCGAAATCCATATGCACCACGCTATTGTATTTTATGTATTATACATGTATTCATTCACTACCACCTATTTATATTTGTCTATCGCGGAATGGTCTTACAACCATCAATAGGTGGTTACTGTTTAATTTTTTCTTTTAAATATAAACATTCTTGTATATGGGGAATAGTCTGTTCTAATCTAAATGTTTTTTAAAGAATTTTCTTGTTTTTCAATTAGAGGTTTTGTAAATGGCACTTGGAGGACAGGAAGTCTTATTGATCATTGGGTTGGCATTGCTCCTATTTGGCCCTCAAAAAATTCCACAATTTGCTCAGGCTCTTGGGCAGGCCCATGCCAAATATAAGGAGGGGTTGAATCAAGTTACTTCATCAATCACACAACCGCAATTGTCTGAGGGCGTTGGTGATTCTTCTTTAACTCCTGAAGAACGGGAAATTATCCGAGCTGCACAAGCTAAGGGTATCCCTACAGAACATAGATCAATTGAGGCAATTGCGCAGGATCTCTTGAATTCCTCTTAACGGTGTTTTGATGCCGAAAAATGAATCTTACGTCCCTGCTTGGATGAAAGAAGGTCAAGCTACTGCACGCGCACTAACTGAAGAAATTATAGCGACATCTGCTCCTGGTGAGGCGGTTCCAACCTTTGTTCAGGAATTTTTAGATGAAAGTAAAAAAGAAACTCCCTTGTTTGGAATGACGACGCCCTCTTTGGATCCGTCTTTTAAATTAAAATATGATGGTTCTCCTCTTCCTTTAGATGTACATTTAATGGAACTTTGGGCACGTCTAAGAAAAATTGCTCGAATTGTTTTCTTGCTTACTTTTATCATTATGGTAATTCCCTCTGTAGACCATGGGAAATTAGCCATCGACCCCTATCGCCCATTTGTTTTGGATTTGCTTAATTATGTTGTCACCTATGGGGTTCAGTCGTTACAGCAAGGGTCTCGCAATATCACTGTTTATGTGGGGACTCCTATTGCATCTATCTCTCTCTATATTAATTTTGCAGCTTCAATTGCAATATTGATATCCCTCCCCGTTACTGTCCGGGAATTATATGCCTATGTACGCCCTGGTCTAACAAAAAAAGAAGATGAGGTGCTTAAACAAATATCGCTTGTTGCCTCCGCTCTCTTTCTTCTAGGTGCATTCATATCTTTTACCACTATAATCCCTGTCACTCTAAAAATTCTTTCTATCACTTCGACTTTTATTAAGAATGTACAACCTTGGTTTGATCTGCAGTCTGTTCTTGCCGTGCTAATTTGGGGAACTATTGGTGCGGGGATTCTTTATGCTTCCCCTATGGTTTTAGTCGCCTTGGTTCAGTTGGATTTGATTTCTGCTGAACAGATCTCTTCTCGACGCCGCGAAATGATTTTTGGAGTATTTACATTGGCCGCAATTGTCACACCAGATCCCACGTTGATTTCAATGGTAATTCTTTCATTGCCGATGGTTTTTGTAATTGAAGGGGTGATTCTCTGGTCATTGAGGATTGAAACAAAACGATATTTAGATGAATATGGTAAAATTTTGATTTGACACGATTTCCTAAGCGTAACTTTTTCAGCATTATGGTTTGTCTAGTTTATATGGAAGTGTATGTAAGATTAGTGGTCTGGCATGTCATTTTGATAGCATATGTTGCTCTCTATCCATTACTGCATCAAATTATTGGCCGTACAAAAATTTCAATTATTGACATCCCAAAATATTTTGGATTTGTGTTTCTTATTCTAACTGTTGAAATTGCATTTTTCTTCTTTGATTTGGGCTATTCTGAATTTCGAACATTTCTTTTGCTTATTATGTTTTTCTTTCATTTAAACACATATCGTGAACTTACTATTGTAAAACTTTCTTCTCCATTGGATGTTTCTTCATTCAATCCCGAGGTCATTAAAAAACTAAATCGATCTCTGCACGGTGTTTTTTCTGTTGACGATGATGAATCCACAACCTTTGAAATTAAAAACCCATATCAAATGAAATTTATTGTAAATGCTCTTTCTGCCAATGAATATTCATATTTCCAAGTAAGCTCAATTCATTCCCCTTTAACACTTGTCATTCATCTCTTGGCTGTTTTCCTGTCTCTCTCCTCTCTTGAGCCATCCTCTACACCAACTACGGAACTGCTTATTGGTCTGTTAAACACAAAAATAGATATCATAACTTCTATAATTCTTATGATTGTTGCCAGCGGATTTTTATTTTATGAGGAGCTAAGGACTATTTCCTCATTAATATTGGAGCTTCCCCTATTGTACAAAAAAATACTTACAAAAACATCGTTAGACGCCTCAAAAAAACCAATTGATGCTATGGCTGATGAACCTGCGGATATGGAAAGGGCTAGGGAGCGTGCAAGGGAGATTCTCAATGCACGTAGGTCTGATGTTTTGTACAGAAAAAGAGATGAGCTCAAAAATAAGGTTGATGATATCTTTGGAACAGAAGATAACAAAATTGGATTGGATCCAGAAACCTTGGAACGAGTCCGCCTTTATAATGCAGTAAAACGGGTTCTTATCTCTACTCCACCATGGTCCTCTGCTTCACTAAAGAAAATTGTTGAACTGGCTGGTGGCTCTGAAGAAGCCGTTGAATTGGTAATCTCGAATCTCATCGAAAAGAACGAGGTTCCGGGTATCTATGATATTTGGAATCAAATTTACTATGGGGTTCCTTATAATCATTGGTTTACCAATGAAATCTATAAACAAGTCAAGCAAAATCTGTCCACCATTGGACATATTCGTGTTTTACCTGATGGATCTGCAGAAATTTCCATTAATTCTGAAAAAAAATAAAAATGTTCAAGTTTTTTCAGAAACGTACGTTTCTCCAGATAAACAATCGATGACTATAAAGGCATGTGGTTTATTGACCATATAGAAAAACTTCGGTATGGTGAAGTTATCTCATGAAATCTAAATGGAGTTATATCTCGATACTTTTATTTTTTTTACTTACCTTACAAATTGTAAGTAATGGGAATGGTAATGTCGTTGCAAGTCAAAACCAATCCCCCACTTTCAATTATTTCATGTATTACAGCCAAATTAACCAATCTGAAGTGGACGGAACAATTGGAAACACGGAATATCCTGAAGCCAATCAGATTCTTTCTGTTGATGGATATAATTTTGCCGATGTTTCCTTCGTTCATAATGGCTCATACATGAAAATTGGAATCAAGGCACACAACCTGTTTGGTTGGGTTGGTTTTGGTGTTGGTGACAACGGAATGCTGAATGGTACCTTAATTACTACAGGTGCCTCTGGAAATACTCCCGTTGGCGCATCAATTTGGAAGGGCATTGGAAATGAATTCCCCAATTTCATTTCCAGCTTTGAAAACGCTAATGCATCTGTTGCAGTCAATGAAGATAGTGAGGGCACTACTGTTGAATTCCTTCTTCCTCTTAATTTAACAAGCATTGGTGGTTATGATTGGAGTGTTGGTGGAACATATGGATTTTTCTTGGCTGCTCATAAAGATTCAGATGCTCTCACTTATCATACCTATCATGCCCCTAGAAATCTTAAAGTAACTTTATTGTCTCAAGCTGTAGGATTGCCGCAAACTGTCTCAATTTCATCATTTTCTGCATCTGTGCTTAATGGTGAAGTCTATCTTCTGACTGCAAAATTATCCAACGCACCGACTGGCACAGATGTTGAATTTTATATGAATACAACATTTGGTGGCGTCCTATTGGGAACGAATCAGACTGATTCAACAGGAAACGTCCAATTGACTGCAAATCTTTCAATCTCTACCTTCGAAAAAGCTACGGTTTGGGTCAAAGTGAATCCCCAACAAGGATTTACTGGTGCAATGGCTACTGCAACAATTTCTGGTCTTCAAGCTGAATTTGAGGATATTTATGTCCACAATATTGTTGCAGACCCTGAGTATGACAATAAAGAATTGTTCCTAATCAATCCAAACTTGCTAAATAATGCAGGTCACCTTATTGGTGCTGTATTGATTTATGGGCTCATGTTAATTATTGTAATGCTTATCTGGGAATATGTCGCTGCTATTATGAAGCTTGCCTACATTTCCCTTGTTGGTAAAAGAATGGAGGCGGAAAATGAATGAGTGAACAAAAAAAGAAACCTCTTGAATCCTTAGTGGAAACCTCTCAAAACCTCACACCAACCCGCCGAACTATGGTGAAACTGCTGGCTTATGGTGGGGCAACATTCTATGGTTTAAAAAGCAAATTTATCACAAAAAGCCGATTACCGCCTGGTCTTGAAGTGGATGAGAAAAGAGACCGGACTCGTCGTTATCATCAGTGGCGAATCGATAATACCATGTGGGGTATGGTAATAGACCTTGCAAAATGTGACGGGTGTGTAGATTTAACATCTCAAGGAAAACCTCCTCGATGCACTACCGCCTGCCAAGATGGGCATTATGCCCCTACAAAAGGATATGGTTTTGATGAAGGTGGCACTTGGCAAAATCCAAAAGACCCCCAGTTAGTGCATGAATACATTAAGGTTTTTGAAGTAAAGGACAATCCTTGGTCTGAACCTTATTTCTTCCCACGACCTTGTCAGCAATGTATTGACCCACCTTGTGTTCATGTGTGTCCTGTTCAGGCAGCATGGCAAAGATCTGGTGACAGGTTGACTCTTGTCGATCAGGAACGATGCATCGGATGTCGTCTTTGTATGGCTGGTTGTCCTTATGAGGTTCGTTTCTTCCATTGGGAAGAAAACCATAAATTCGAGGGTGCTGATGAAAACAGCCAAATCGTGAAAGACTTCCAAATGCAAATGCCGTTTTCTATCGTTAAGCAAAAAGGTGTTATTGCAAAATGTGACTTTTGTGGGAACCAATTTTTAGGAAAGCTTCCACACTGTGTAGCATCATGCCATAAAGGTGCTTTGTATTTTGGAAATCTTCTTGAAAACGCAGTCACCAATAATATGGGTGAAACAATTCTTGTGGACGAGACAATCAAGAAAAGAAAAGGATTCAGATGGAAGGAAGAGGAAGGTACACGCCCCCGTGTCTTTTATCTTCCTGCTAATACGAGGTGAAATGAATGGCAACTGCAACACATAATATCGAAAAAGTACATCCTGCAAAAACAAGCCTTTATACTCCTGACGGAAATCCAATGACTGAAAACGAAGTTAGGAGACGAAGGGCCATTGTTGAACGAGCTTTTCTTACAACTAGTAAAACCGAAGTTTTTTTCATGTCAATTATGGTTTTATTTATGATTATTGGCTTTGGCTATTGGGTAGTTTACCAACTTGTAGTTGGTTTGACCATTACCGACCTAACCCAAAAAGTTTTTTGGGGAATCTATATTACGAATTTTGTTTTTTGGATAGGTGTGTCCCACGTTGGAATGCTTATTTCCGCTGTTCTTCGTATTCTTAATGCAAAATTCCGAACTCCAATCACTCGCATTGCAGAAGAGGTCACAATAGTTTCCCTCGTTATGGGTGCGGCATCTGTCTTGATTGATATGGGTCGGTTGGATCGTGCACAGCATATTGTAATTTATGGTAACATTACTTCTCCATTAGTTTGGGATGTTATCTCTATTACCTTTTA
>WAKA01000158.1 GCA_015523565.1 Candidatus Heimdallarchaeota archaeon
ATATTAAAGCATGCAACTGAACTATATCCGACTACTAACAGACTGTTTTGATGAAATGGTTGAATTCTATAGGGATACAATGGAACTGGAACCAAAATTTGTCGATAAGGAATCAAAATATGCGGAATTCAATGCAGGAAATGTAACTTTGGCAATTTTTGATTGTAACTCAATGGCAAAGGCTCTGGATATTGAAAAAGTTCCCCACGTCCATGAATGTTTTGACAAGGATGTAATTATTTTCAGGGTGGATGATGTTGATCAAATTGCCAAAAAACTCGCTGAGAAAAATGTGGTATTTATCAAAGAAGTTACTGACCGCCCTGAATGGGGAATCAAAACCCTGCATTTCCGAGACCCATCTGGGAATTTAATTGAAGTCAATCAACCAATCAGTATGGAATAAGGTCAATGAATCAATTTTTCGACTTTTGGTAAAAATTCATCCACTAATTTATCAAAATCTTCTTTGTTCAAGGCTTCAACTGTTACTCTTACTTTGGGGCTTGTATTTGAAACTCTTACCAAGACTCTACCCTTTGGTAGTGACACAGAAACTCCATCCAATGTACTGACATTCTCATATTCATGCTTAAATTGTTCTGTCAATTCCTTTACAACCTCAAACTTTCTATCATCATTGCATTTCAAATCAAAACGTTTCCTCACACTTGAGGGAATCTGGTCATTGAGAACCGATAATGGTTTCCCATGAAATTCAAGTGCCTTTGCCATCAATAATGGAAGAATGAGTGCATCGTCAAACAGAAAAATATCTGGTGCCACTGCATGACCGCTTGCTTCAATTCCCCATACAGCTCCAAGTTTCTTTGCTTCCAATGACAAAAATGAATGACCGACACGTATTCGTGTTACATCAGCACCAATTTTTTTCAATTGGTCTTCTACGATTTTGCTGCATTCCTCATTTATGATAACTTTGTTATTGCCCGTTGATTTAACCAAATACTCTGCTATGATCAATCCTGCATTGTCTGAAGGAATGACTCTCCCGTTTTCATCAGTGAATACACATCTGTCCCCATCTCCATCAAATCCTGCACCAAAATCCACTTGCTTATTTTGCAAAAACTCACTAAATTTCTTGAGTGATGTTTCATTTGGTTCTGATGTTCTATTGGGGAAAGTGGGGTCTGGTGTGTCAAATATTGAAAATACCCCGAAACCAAGGTTCTCAAATAATTCGGGCATTACTACGGATGTTGCTCCATTCCCGCAATCAACCCCTATGGAAAATGATTTTTCAAATGAGAATTTACTTTTCAGGTATTTGACATACTTTTCATAGGTATTTACTTTTGTAACCTTTCCAAGTTTCTCTGAATCTGTAAATTCGTCTCTTGTAAACAAGCTGTGGATTTCCTCGTTTTCATCAGGTGAAAAGCCAATTCCTTCTCCCCAATAAAACTTGACCCCATTCCATTCTGGGGGAAGATGCGAGGCGGTAACAAATGCACTTGCCCCAAGCTTCTGTTCAAATGCCTCAAATAATGCAAGCCCCAATGGGCTGGTTTCCACTAAATGTACATCAACCCCTTGTGAGGTAATCCCTGAAATTAGTGATTTTTGTAATTCAGTTGTTGTCCCCCTGATGTCTCCTCCAACACCAACCGCATTATGACCTTTGCCCTTGACAAATGTTGCGAATGCCTTGCCAATTCTATTCATGACATCTGGCGTTAAGTCCTCTCCAACTATCCCTCTAATGTCGTAAGCTCTAAAAATATGGTCGACTGACATAACGGTGTTCTTTTTTTCTTTTTCTTATTTTTTTTTATTCACCACAGGATTCTTTTTCCAGTTGTACATCCGATTGGGAATAACAATTTAAGCAACTGAAATAACTTGGTTTTGTGAAAAGGGCAAAACTTCAAATCAAGGGAATTGTCCAAGGGGTATTTTACCGAAAATCCGCAAAAATTGAAGCAGATAGACTTGGACTATTTGGATATGTGAAAAATCTTCCAAATGGCGATGTTGAAGCAGAAGTCCTTGGGGCTGAAGAGGCAATTCGGAAATTTATTGATTGGGCAAAAGTAGGTCCAAAAAGGGCAAAAGTTGATGTCGTGGAAGTCACCTATTTAGACCCCAATGAGGGGGAGAGATTCAACAAATTTGAAATCAGATACTAAAACAGTACATTATTATAAAAGTTTAATACAATATTTTTTCTATCTGCATTTGTGTCCATTCTAAATCTTCCTTTGTCTGAGGCAAAAGAAAAAATCCAAAGTAAGAACGTCACTGTTACAGTTGTTGGATTGGGAAAAATGGGTTTGCCATTGACAACAGTTTTCACAAATGCAGGGTTCACTGTTCAAGGTCTTGACATAAATGAGGAAACCGTAGCAATGCTAAACGAAGGCAAAACATTCATTGATGAACCTCATGTGCCCGAAAGATTGAAAGACGCAGTGGAAAAAGGTCGCTTCAAAGCAACAACAAATATCAAAGAGGCAGTGGAGAACACAGATTTTATTGTAATCATTATCCCTGTTTTGATAGACGATCATGGCAATGCAGACTTGAAAGGTCTTTTACAGACCTATGAAAATTTAAGTAAACATATTCCTAAAGGCGCTGTTTTTATCCAAGAAAGTACCCTTCCCCCAACAACTACATCGAAGGTTATTGTTCCATATTTGGAGAATCAAGGTCTAAAACTTGGCACTGACTTTGGTGTTGTCTTCGCGCCTGAAAGAACTTATTCAGGAAGAGCCATAAAGGATATTGAAGAAAATTACCCCAAAATTGTTGGAGGCGCAGATGAAAAAAGTGCAGAATTGGTAAAGGCGCTTTATGAACAGTTTGTTGTTAAAGGCGTCATAAAAGTATCTGATGCGACAACAGCAGAAGCTATAAAAACGTTCAAAGGTGCTTACAGGGATGCAAACATTGCCATTGCCAACCAACTTGCCATCCTTGCAGATATCTTCGGCATTGATATCCTAGAGGTTAGAGATGCGGCAAACTCCGAACCATTTTCCCATATACATCTTCCTGGGATTGGTGTTGGTGGACATTGTATTCCAGTATACCCCCATTTCATAATTCAAAAAGGAAAAGAGTCAGATTTCATTCCTTCTGTCTTTGTTGAAAGTAGAATTGCAAATGACTATATGGTTGATTATGCTCTTGATTTGATTGATTTGATTACTCCTGATTGGCAACGAAATGTTTTGGTACTTGGGTTGGCATACAGAGGTGGTGTCAAAGAACATCGACTTTCTCCCACACTTAGACTCTTTCCGCTGACAAGAGAAAAACAACCAATGGGAATAAAGGTATATGACCCACTCTACTCAAAAGAAGAAATAGAAAGGCTTTTTGGAAAAGAAACTGCATTTGATGCAGACCAATTTGAAGAAGCCCTACAGTGGGCTAGCATTGTCATTATTGTGACTGACCATCAAGAGTTCAAGGATCTCAATCCTTTGAAACTGTCAAACAAAATCGTTTTTGATGGAAGATATGTAATTGAACCTGAATTTGCAAAGGACTTCTTCTTGATCCAACCTGGAAGACTTGGATTGCTTGAACGAATGGGTATTATACCAAAAATCCATCCACAAATTTCATCTTTTCCGAAAATTAATTTTTAGTCGTCTTCTGCCAAAGCTAAATGAATCAATACTGCAATTGCCAAAATTACTGAAAATATCCATTGGCGATGAAGGAACCTAATAAAAGTCCTTGATTCACGATATTTCCAAAATGGCTTGAATTTAAAATAAATAACTGACCCTGAAATGCTCAGGATAACCATCATTATTACAGCAATCCATCCACTGTAAAATGTAATCTGGGTATATTCTGTTGCCATTATCCCGTGGATTATTGCAAATAATGTAGCCGCAATATTTGTTATCATATGCACAAACATTGTTGGTCCGCGCAATGTCTTATAAAGTGTTACAATTTGCTCACCAAATTCTGGATTTTTTGTCAATTCATATTTTTTGGCAAGGAGATATCCCCGTCTTAAAACAACATAAATGGCTCCAATACCTAACATAGCAATGGCTAAACTTCCAAACCCTTTACCTATGTCTTCTATACCTTCTCCTCCTTTAAATCCCCCATCATCTTCTGCAATGGTTCCTGTGATATATAAAAATCCAATAAAAATAATCAATGATGTTATAAGCAGCTTGAATTTCATTATTCATTATAATATAATCAATTAATAATAACGGTTATGGAACATTTCCGCCCATTTTATTCCATTC
>WAKA01000159.1 GCA_015523565.1 Candidatus Heimdallarchaeota archaeon
TTCAATAACTGGACGACGACTCTGCGATCAAAAATACCTAAACAACAAATACAAACATATAGCCACCCCATCCCAACTTACTGAACTTACAACATAAATAAGATAATTCCCTCTGAAAATGCTATTTTGCTTATTCAGACTGCAAATGATTAAAGTTGATAATTTTCATGTCAGGGCAGGGGGTGACTGCATAAATACCGTTTTGTGTCAGGATGTCCAATGCCTTCTCCGAGAAACTCATGGCTGACAGGAAAGTCAGAAGCCTTTTTCCTTCCAGATGGGGGAAATACTCGAAGAATTCACCTTCTCGGACAAAGTTGACAAATGATTCTATGAATTTTTCTGTCGCAGTGGCTTTCACCTCATTAAGAACAACAGTGTCCGAATAGATGACAATGATGTCAAATTCTTTCGTCTTTCCATTTCTTTTGACTATGGTATTCGGCAGGATCATTTCAGGATCTTTCAGACCTAGATATTTCTCAACTGTTTCTGGAAAGCACGGCAAAACTAGATCCTCCGCAATGGTCCCCAATCGATTTGCAAGCTCACCCCATTTTTTGTTCAGGGAGGCAATGTTTTTCTCGGTGAAGTCTTTAAATTCCTCCATTTCATTCTTGAACTCCATCATTTCCTCCTTGAACTTTCTGGTGTCCTCTCTGATCTCCTCCTTGAACTTTCTGGTATCCTCTCTGATCTCCTCCTTGAATTTGGTCATCTCTTCCTTGAGTTTTCTGGTGTCCTCTCTGATCTCTTCCTTGAACTCTTTCATTTCATCAATAAAGGAAGCAAGTTTCATCTCTGTCTGTCTTTGGATGTAAACTAACTCCTTTATCATCCTCTCAAGTTCGGAAACCCTTTCTACAACTTCCGCCATTTGTTAACATATTTTACCTTTTGATATTTAAGAACCTATGGGTTATTGGTAGGGAATTATGGCGTATAACGACAGCTTGTTGTCATTGAAATTTTAATATGGGGATCCATCAACCTTTTTACCTATAATCAACACATGCATGTTTCTAGATCATACTCTCCCTGTTGCAACAAATCTGAAATAGAATGGCTTGAATATAAGTTTAAACCACCACCAGAATTTGCTTGGTTTTCCTGGTCTTGGTGGATTTTGGTAATTGAAGTCAAGGAAAAGACTTCTGCCGAAGGATGTAAGGAAGAAACATTGGACATGCCCGTCATATTTTTCTTCAATGCCATCCTTTTTCATTTCATGAACAAGGTTCTTTGCCAATGTTGGAGCCTCATAATGTGCCGTGGATCCAGCCTTAGAAGTGGGGATATTTGTAGCATCTCCCAAAGCAAAGATGTTATCAAATCCTTCCACTTTCAGGGTGAACCTATCTGTTTTTACCCAGCCTCCTGTTTCGGTCAGTCCTGCCTCTTCAAGGAATTTTTGTCCTCTATGCGGTGGAACCATTATCAAAAGGTCATAGTCGAGCTCGTCCCCTTCAACACTATAGACGACTTTTTCTTCAGTATCCACTTCGTCTACATTGAAATAAGTCATTAAATTGATGCCTCTTTTCTCAAGTATTGGCTGTACCACTTCATTTGCGGTTTCAATTGAAAATGCCCTGTTGAGTGGTGATGCATAGGTGA
Organism: Candidatus Heimdallarchaeota archaeon; assembly: GCA_015523565.1. Taxonomy (GTDB): domain Archaea; phylum Asgardarchaeota; class Heimdallarchaeia; order Heimdallarchaeales; family Kariarchaeaceae; genus WAKA01. The sequence continues at coordinate 1,618 of WAKA01000159.1, forward strand.
TTTCCACCTTGTCCCTGAGTTTTTTCTTTTTGAAATAGTCGTCGAGAAGGAAGCATGCTTCAATGGGTGCAGGAGGACATTTGAATGGCATGTCTGCAATTGCCACCACGATTTTTCCACCCTTGAAGTTTACAATCTGATCAGAAAGCCTTTCTGCTTCTGGTGGGGTGTAGAAGTGATAAATTGTATCGTCCCACCAATCAACTACGTCCGTACGGATGGATGCTCCTGTGGCAATCACCAGATAATCATAGGGGACTACTCCTCCTTTTTCTGTTGTCACTAACTGTTCTTTTGTATCCAGTTTTACGACTTTGTCTTGGATTGTCTTTACTTTCTTTGGAAGGAGCTTTCTTGCATCCTTAATCAAGGCATGCGTCTTATCCTTCTTGAACATTGTAAAGAGAAACCCTGGCTGGTAAACATGTTTGAATGTTGGATCAATTACCGTAATCTCGAATGGAATCTTGGTCTTTTTTGCTTTTTTGTAAATCTTGTTGGCAGCAATAGTTCCTGCTGTTCCTGCTCCTATGATGACAATCCTTTTTGGCTGTTCCATTGTTTCACCTCGCGGAATTCATTCCTTTTTTTTCTTTCTCCTTCTTTTTTCGCCCTTTTGCACAATATAGTGTGTGGCTTCTCCTTCTTTCTTCATTTCCAGAAGCTTGTGTCCTGCTTTTTCACACCATTTTGGAATTTCCAGTTCACTTCCCTTGTCCGATGAGATCAAGTCAACGACTTGTCCCACATCAACAGATTTAATGGCTCTTACCAATTCCATCATGGGTCCTGGACAAAAACTTCCTCTTGCATCTATTGTCTTGACAACTTCGTATTCCATTTTCATCACCTCAAATTGTTAATACAACATCAGCGTCCTCTGCCTGTCCAGTGAAGTATGCGACGCCTGCAACATCATCAATTAGGTCCATGAAATCCTCTTTGTGGAGATTCCCCAATTCTGCAACAAGTGCACAAACTGTGAGCTTGATGTCCCCAAACTCTTTCAGATCCGCCATCAGTTCCCACCATGGCTTTATCTTCCCTTCATTCAAAGAGTCAGCAATTGTATTTGCAAATTCGGGGAAATTGCTGTGAACTGTTGTATTGTGCATGTAATTTTCCTTTTTCAAAGCCCATACTGCATCATTCATGAAGAAAATCTCCACTTCCATGTCATTTGCGATTGCTCCTGATGCAATCATTGTGGCTGTCATAAAGTCAGTATAGTTTCCGCTTTTCACCAACATTACCATTTTTGTCATGTTATCACCTCTAGATATACAAAGTTATGTCTGCATCCTTTGCAAATTCAAGGAAGGTTGCAGCACCTCCGAATTCAACACCTTCAATAAAATCTTCCTTGTTCAATCCAAGCACGTCGACTGTCATTTGACAAGCAATCATGCGTACACCAGATTCCATGCATATCTCAACCAATTCAGGAACTGTTGGTACATTGGCATTGCCCATCCAGTTTCTCATCATCTTTGTTGCCATTGCAGTCATTCCTGGGAGACCTCCGATAAAGTTCGGAACAGGGATGGGCATCGCAGGATTTCCCAGCGGTGGGACTTTTAGTCGATGGTATTTTTTCTTGTTAATGATGTCCAATCCATAGAACGTGAAAAATATTGCCACTTCCATGTCCAATGCCACAGCTGTTGATGCAAGGATCAGCGGTGGGTATGCTTCATCAAGTGTTCCTTTCGATGCAATGATCGCCAATTTCTTTGGCTTTTCCTCTTCTGACATTTGTTTCACCTCATTTTGCTTTTTTGACTAAGAATACGAACTTCCCGTCCTCTTCCTTTTCCTCCAACAGCTCTTGACCTGTTACTCTTGTCCATGCAGGGATGTCCTTCTTTGAGCCTGGGTCTGTTGCGATGATCTTTAGCACATCACCCACGTTGAGTGACTTGATTGCTTTCTTGGCTTTCAATACTGGCATTGGGCAGTTCAGCCCGCTTGTGTCTAACACTTCCTTTGGTTCAACCATTCAATCACCTCGCGGTTGGCAACTCTCTTTCTGTTGCCACTATACTAATTTCCGTTTTATCAGTTAAAAAGTGCTTTGCTCAAGCACAAATTATTGTCAAACATTCACTATTTTTTTAATCATTTGTATATTTTTAATCGAATTGCTATATACAAATGCCTATTTATGATTAAAATGCTTATTTCAGCAGGTTTTTTTTTGGGTTTGTCTCCAAATAAAAACATTAATTGACATGCTTGTGGTAGTATACATATTGCAATCTGACAAAGAAATAATTGAGGTTTCTTGGATACAGCTAAGACTTGAAACAGGGTTCAGCGACTTAACTAAAAGTAACCGTTTTGATACTTTTTCAGATATCTTTGAGATCTCATGGAATGGAACATCCATACAGAGATTGAAGATCAATGGGGGACTCAAGTATCTCCCAGAGCCCTTGGCAGATCTACAAGGGCTTGAGACAATTGTGATTGAGGGATTTGTTGAGAGAATTCCTGAACAATTTGCTAATTCAAAATTCTTGAAAAGATTGATTATTATTCCAAAGCATTGGCCAAGAGACTATAGTGAGATTCAGAATCTTTTCAATGGACTGGATAATCTCCGTTCTTTGCAGGAGATTTCTGTAATTGGCGGGAGCCTTACGAATTACGGGATGAAACAAATCCGGTATCTTCCCCATTCGATTTTCAGTCATTCTTCAGTTCAGGGTCTCCGTTTAATGAAATTGGGGATCGGTCAAATTCCTGATGAGATTGGAAATATGGTTGGCCTAAGAAATTTGGATATTCGTGGGAATCATGTCAAAACTATCTCTTCTGAACTCAAAAACCTGTCTAACCTCGAAAAAATTTGGTTTACTGACAATATTATCTCTTCACTTCCTGACATATTTGACCATTTTCCCAAACTTCGATGGATTGACTTGTCTTATAACCCACTTGAATTTTTACCTCCATCGTTCTATTCCCTTAAGGAATTAAGATACCTGAATGCAAACAATTGTGGTCTGACCCATCTATCTGAAGACATTTCAAATCTGGAAAATCTAGAACAATTGTCGCTCAAGGGGAATGAAGGGCTTATACTCCCGAAAAGCATATGGGATCTTCCCTCATTAAAGGTTTTGGATCTTTATGGCTGTGGTATCCGAAACCTTCCAGATGGCATCTCCCAATTGCAGACATTGGAGGAGCTTTATCTGGCATACAATTACTTGAGGGATTTCCCTAAAGGCTTATGCTCCCTGAAAAACCTGAAAATAATTGACCTACGTTTCAACAAGCTTAGAAACATTCCAGTTTGTATTCTTGAAAAAGAAGGGCTCAAGGTTCTTGATGTTTCTTGACATAAACGGTAGTTACCCATATCTTCCCTTTCTTTCTATGCAATATTTCATATCCTTGCTTACGAAATTCCATGTCAATCTCATTTTGGTTGTGCAGGTATGGTCGATATGCACCTTTCCTGTCTGCAATCCATGCAATTGGTTTCAATATTGCGCGAATTAGTTTCCAATTTCTTGGGATCGTATTTACTATCAATTTTGGGGACAACTCTGCGGAATGCCTTGCCATTTGCTTTGCTGAAGGATGGCAGCACATGACCCGATGCAATGAGATTGCATCTATTGTTTCTTGAGGTTCATATTCTAGATATGTGCATTTTCTGACTTCAAATCTCTCATTTGAGTATCCCTCTTCAGTCAATTGTTGTGTTGCAATCTCACACATTTTCTCTGATAGGTCTATCCCAATTACCTTTTCAACACCTTTATCCAGTAATTCCGCCATTAGGGTTCCTGGACCGCATCCCACATCCAATGCCGTTTTTGCGGAAGCACTTGTAATTGCCATGGCGTGTTCCTGTGCACTTTTTGGGAGTCCCTTCTTCTCATGCCTGTCTTTCATCCTGTGGCTTTCCCTATCAAAAAACCGTGAAATGGCATTTTCTTTTTGATTGCTCATTGCCTTTAATGTTATCCTGACTTAATAAATCCATTGAAACCTAAAAACTAATTGTCTTGCTTTTGGGCGACAAATCCGATATGCACTTCATTTATGCGGAACGCACGGATCATGGTAAATCCAGTATGTTCCATTATGTACATCCAGTCCTCAATCGAGTATCTAGAGAAATTTCTATGGTATTTCATTATGTCGTTTGGAGATAGTTCATTGAAGTCTGGTTGCTTGGCAAACCAAGATTCATAAACATGGATTGGCTGCCGTTCCCAATCCAGTACAATCAAATATCCATTTTTTTTCAGACTTTCGTGGAATGACTTAAGAATGACATATTGATCTTCAAAAGACCTTAGGACTCTTGAAGAGAAAATTGCATCAATTCCCTTTGGAAGGTTCCAGTTTTGTTGCATGTGTTGTTGTATCAATTCAACCGTTCTTTTTTCTTTTTCACTTGCCAGCACTTCTTCTGCTTTTTTAAGCATGTCTGCAGACAGGTCAATCCCTATGACGGACATTGGATTATAGCGTTCTGCCAATTCCTTCAATAAGAGACCTGGTCCACATCCCACATCCAAAAAAATTCCTTTATTGATCTTTGCAAGGAATGGGTCAATATTTCTCCAATATTTTTCATTATGTACACGATGGAATGTTTTCATCATTCTGTATACAAAGGGATCCAAATCCTCCATGATAATTTCCGTAAATTGTAAACAATTATTATATTTCTAGTTTGGGGCACCTGCCTTTTTCAAAAATAATAATTAAATATTAAGTCTTCCTATTAATATTATCGGCAATACTGGTTTTTTAAATGGATTATGCTTGGCAAAGTGCCTTCACTCATCTTATGAAAGAAGGTCAATTTGAAGAAGGATTGAAATTACTTGGGAACTTAACCCCTTCCAATAAACAAGAGCGACTTGAGATTCTTCTTTCAATCGGGATGATATATGAAAAACAACATATGTGGGAAAAGCTTCAAACCACTGCCGATGAGGCTTTGAGCATTGCAAATGAACTTTCATTTCCAGAACAAATTTTACGGGCTAGAGTTTTAAAATGCTATGATTTTTTTGGTCGAATGAAACTAAAAGAGGGGCTTACTTTTGCAGAGGAATCCATCTCTTTTGCATCCGATATGTCCCTGGAAAATTCGGAATATGCCGAACTCCTTTATTTATTGGGGATTTTCCATTATTACAATCGCAATTTTGTAAGTTCCCATCAATATTTTGACAAATCAAATGCAATAAGGCAAAATTTGGGTGATTTACAATCTATCGCCCATATACAAAATGCAAAAGCCATCGTCTATGAAAAAATGGGAGACCTCAAAAATGCACGAAAATTATATTTGTCTGCATTGGGACTTAAGGAAAAACATGGGGACATAACAGAGTTGGCACGTGCATACTACAACTTGGGGGCTTTTTTCTATTCAATTGGTGAATATGAGCTTTCAGATAAATATAGCCAAAAAAGCCTTCCTCTTTTTGAGAAACTTAATAGCAATTTTTTAGGGGATGCCATTTTTCTTTCATCACAACTTCAATTTGAAAAAGGAAATTATTTGGAATCACTTTCCCTTTTAACAAAGTCATTTACATATATCTCCAAGACACACGATCCTCTTAAGTATTTTAACGCCCTGATGTTACAATGCTCCCTTCACCATAAATTAAAAAAAGGAATGTCTGAAATCAAAACGGAAATCAATCAGATGTTACAGAACCATCCCCATAATCCAGAATTGCAGATGCAGGGGTTGCTTTTCCAAGCCATTTCAAGAATATATGCTACAAGGCTCTCTGAAAAATTTTCTGCAATTGAATTTCTTGATGAAATTATTTCCTTGCAATCTATCCATTCTGAGAGTTATGTTGAAGCATTGCTGTTGAAATGCAGTCTTGTATCTGAAGAGATGGAATTTACAAGTGAATTGCCTGCAATAGAGGAACTTGCTGGACTGGCATTAAAGGTTAAGGAATATGGTGAACAAAATAATTCCCCATACCATATTGTTAAGGGGTTGTTCTTTCTCTCAAAAAGCTATTTTTACAGTAATCAAATTGAAACGGGAATTAAAACCTATCAAACTGCCTTCTCTCTTGCTGTTGAAAAAGGGATGGGTCGACTTGCCAAAGAAATTGCTTATGGTTTCGACAAGGACATGAAAAGGGTTAACTTTTCTAAAAACAGCTCATTTCAAAAAATTTTCTTTGAAATTTCCAATTTTGAAACTTCTGAAGAACCATCTCCGCCCTCAAAGTTGCACGAGGCTCCTTTAATGTTTGTTATCATTAACGAGGCCGGGATCGCGAAGTATTCAAAGACATTTCATCAGGGGATAAGTATCAACACCAATTTAGTTGCCTCCTTCATTTCAGCCATGCAGTTGTTTTTGAAAGAGGCCTTTAACAACAATGAAAACATGAGATACATTTGGAATGAAAGCTATGGTCTTGTATTTGATAGTTTTTCCACGATTTATCTTTGTTATGTGTTCAAGGGGAATTCCTATTATCCCTTGAAAAAGATTCTATCATTGAAAGACAAAATCCTCACGTCCTTTGTGAGCAAGGAATTGAATGGTCGAAAATCCCTTTCAACCCTTTCAAAAACTGTAATTGATGAAATTGTCACCGAGGTTATCCTGAATCACTTTGAACCTACACTCTAGACATTTAATTCAACCTTGGTGTATGATTATATTGTCAAGACATGTGTTTTGACACCTGCGAACCTAACTCTCTCAGCTGTTTTCTAGCTGGGAGACCCCCCTTTTCTTTTTTGTTTTATCCATTGCCAAATGTAGACCGTCAAGACAATGGCAAAAGAAAGAACCAAGAAAATAAAAGTCACTTGTATGAATTTGAAATAATAGATTGAAAGTTTGGTAATGACTAAGTTTGAAACAGAAAGGATGATGAAAATAAGTGAGAATTTCAGAGTGAAGTTTGTGATCAACGCCCTTTTGCTTGTTTCAATTTCCTTAACGTCAATCCTATAATCAGTTACTTCCAAATTCCGCAATGCATTGTCCAGTTTTTCCTCAACTGCCTTGGATTTTGGGATAAAAATCTCGTCCACTAAATTTATCATTTGGAGCATTATGGATGTGGTTGCAAGCTTTATGAAGAAGGCAACAGAGTAAACCCATACAACCCATGGTTCTTTGAAAGAGACTGGAGATACCTTTATCCAATAAAATAGGATGACAATTTCTGTAATTCTGAAGGTTGTTCCCCTTCTGGATTGTGGGCGCATGTATTGCAAGACAAGAACGCCTATGATGATTACAATGTTCAAATAAGCAATTACAAAATCCTTGTAATAGATCGACTGCACTAAATTAAGTAAAATGACTGATATGGATGCCAAAAAATCTATTTGTGAAACAGGGAAAAAGAATTTTTTTGACGGATGTCCAGGCTTCCAGTCTTCTAGAATAATTGGGTCTTCTCGCAACGATTTCACCTCCGTCTTGTCTTTCCAGAAAGATCCATTGCCTTTTTCAATTCCAAAAGGATATTTGTATTGTATCCGTCAATCAGATGAAACCAAGCTCCTGCAGATATGACTGCCTTCCTCATGTCCCTAATCCTGACAAGGTATTTTCTTCTAACCATTGGTTCCAATATGTTTCTTCTGACTGCTATTTCATCAACAGAATATGTATTCTCATCGAGAGCTGATTGCATCCACAACGTTCCAAATGCGGGGGTGTTGCATGCGAAAAGGAAGATCCTTTGGACATAAGGGCGAATTTTCACGATCCCATGCTTAACTTGAGTTGGTTCTTTCTCAACATCAGTCAAGATGATTACAACGGTGTCATAAAGCTTGTTGACCATTAACGATCGGAAAAGTGCATCGTAGCTGAATTCAATGCCTTCTGGTGTAATCCTATGCAACTCAATCCCCAATCTCCTGATTGCCGCGGGGGATACTCCGACACTGACTTTTTTCAGTTCCCTGTGACCGATCGCCAAAATGTGGGTCGAATGCTCGGTTCTCCTTAATGCTTTTGCCAATTCAACGGCTGAAGAATACACAAACTCGAGTTTTGCCCCTGCCATCATCAATGAGCTGTCAAGAACAATTACAAATCTCAATTGCCGAGGTTCCTCAAATTCCTTGGAAATAAGTTTATTATATTTTGCAGTTGCTTTCCATGCAATATTTCGGATTTCATCACCAAACTCGAAATCCTTCAATGAAAGGAAATCACTTCCAGATCCGCGTTGTGGCACAGATATTTCCGAAATGAATTGGTCTAGAATCTTCTGTTTCAATGACCATGGAAGTTGAACCCTCTGTGGTTCAGGAAGCACGACGATCCTTTGCATTGGCACCACTGACTTGTGAACATAAAACATCCCTGGGATGCCATTAAGCTCCAATGTTATTTTTTTGATTGTCTCTTTTCCCCTAGCTGGTGCATAAAACAAAAATGTTCGTGTCACCTTTTCGTTTGGCTTGGCATAAAAAATGGAGACACTTGGTAAATAAACTGGAAACAAGCCATTACTGACCTCTAGGACAATTTTCCCATATAGTTTCTTTTTGGTTTCCAGAATTACCTGTACTGGAACAAACATTTTTGCTTCAATCTGTGTGGTTGGGATGAATATCGTTAGTCTTGCATCAATGCTTTGCTGTTTGGTTGCCGAGAAAAATAAAATAAGAAACAATGTAATGGGTGTAAATCCAATTATCCAGCTTAGGGGATTCAACGAGAATACTGCCGACATTGCGAGGACACTGGAGATCAAAAGAACAGCATATCCTGCAGATGTAATTCCAAAAAAGGTTGGTATTTCATCAAATTCCTGTTCTACTGTTGTCCTGTACGTGTCTGCCCTTTTTGCCTCTTTTTCTGTCAACAGGTATCCACTTCGTGGATCAATACGATGGTCAATGCTTTCGAATGGTGAGGTGTTCATGAAACCGGGAAATGCGTCATCATCATCTAATGTATCATAAACTGAAAGCATGTCAGGAATGTAATTTGGAGTTTCACCCTGTTTTGACATTGTACATCCCTAAATCGATACTGGAACGTCTCTGATCACAGATGCCAAAATTTGCTCGACAGGTATCTGTTCAACCTCTGCCTGAGGCGTCAGAATAATCCTATGGTTAAGGACATGATAAAACAACTGCTTAATGTCATCAGGCTCAACATATCCTCTGCCATGCATTGCGGCCCAAGCCCTTCCCATGGTCATCAACGCAAGGCTTGCCCTAGGCGAACCACCTAACGCCAATGATGGGAGGAATCGTGTGCGAACCACCAACCTGCTTATATACTCCAACACTTGGTCTGAAATCTCCACTTTTTCTATTTCCTTTTGGATAGTCAATATCTCTTCCATGTTGGTCACTGCATTGACAGGTGGAACAAATTTTTCCCGTTTCGATTTCAATATTTCAACTTCTTGGTTATAATCAGGCAAATGCATTATCAACCGTATCATGAACCGATCCAATTGTGCCTCTGGTAAAGGATAGACTCCTACCTGTTCAATTGGGTTCTGGGTTGCCATGACGAAAAATGGTTTTTCAAGGGGATAGGTTTTCCCTTCTACGGTCACCTGTTTTTCTTGCATGGATTCAAGAAGGGCGGCCTGTGTTTTCGGTGGTGCTCTTGATATCTCATCACAAAGCACAACGTTTGCAAAAATCGGTCCCGGAATGAACTTGAACTCTTGGTTTTTCTGGTCATATATTGAAGAACCTGTTATATCCGCAGGCATAAGGTCTGGCGTGAATTGTATCCTTTTATATTTCAACCCCAAAACGTCCGCCAAGGTACTTGCCAAATATGATTTTGCAATTCCCGGCACTCCTTCTATCAGGACATGACCCCTTGCAAACAAGGTAGCTAGAATCAGGTAGATGTTCTGCTCATTTCCGATGATCCTTTTCTTCATTTCATTGACAATGCGGTCTGTCAAATCTTTGACTGTGTTGAGATCAACACTGTACATATACTGTCTGTTTCATGTATGGTAAAAAAGGTTCTTGCTAGGATTATGTTCAAATCCCAATAGATTATTTTTCATTTGCTGTTTCTTCATAAGGGATCTCAAAATAATCTCGTTTTGTATCTATGGCAATTGATGACCTTGTTGAAAATGTGGGCAAGTCAAATATGGATATTTCCCTTTCTTTTTCCCTAATAATGCCTTGGACGAACAATGGGTGCTTTTCAATCAAATCAAGGACGTATCTTGTTTTTTCCAATATGGTCAAGGCAGTTTCTGTATCATATTGGTTTGTTGCAAGATTTACCAATGATTGGTAGAGCTTTTTGGGAATGATCCTTTCAAGACCCTCTTCATCTATGAACTGCAAATTGTCAATTGCTATTTTACTGTAATAATCAGCTCCATATTCCCGCATTAAAAACTGTTCTTTAATCAGCTGGTCCTCTTCAATACTCAATGGCACTGCCGGTATTCGATCCGTATGCAAACTCTCCATTCTTCTTGTCAATTTTTGTTTGAATGCAGTCTCAAATGTTGATGTGCTCCCAAAAAGCCCTGTAAAAAAGCTGGCTGCAAATAAGACGAAAACAAAGATGTACGTGAAAATGATGAATGGTCTTTCTGGAGATTGTTTTTCAATTGTCATCCTCAATCCCTCTTGGTTGACTGGTATGTAAACCAAGTTTCTCTCATAGAAGACGAATTTCCTGATGTTGAGACCATTTGATATAACTATTGATTCAAATAAATTCAAATTTTGGGGATAAAGTGAAGTGAAATTATTTTTCAACATATATTCGTCGGCAATCAAGAATTGGTTCCTGTCCTGTAACGCAACAACATTGTTCTTTGGGTCGGGATACTTCTCTTCATAAATTGCATTGCATAATTCCCACGAATGATCCGCAATGAGCAAGGCTTCTGCTGATGTTTCAGAATAGAATGAAAATGCGGCTGGGATGATGGAAACAAAGGTTTCATTCGTATCTTTTAGTTTAACAGGTACGTGGGCAATACTGTAAGTATTATTGCTGTCCAATTTGAATACCCTGCATGTTTGCAGGCTTACGCCAAACATATCCATAGAAATCTCCACTAATTTTCCAAGATAAAATGTTGGAAGTCCTCTTTTCATTCTTTCTTTTAGATAATTCATGTCTTGGCTGTTCGGTGGTGATTCTGGCGGAAAGACCAATGCGGTTGTCTGTTCCAATTTCAATGTTTCTAGTGGTTCAACTGTCCTATCCACCACATACCCTTGATCTTTTAATGCAGTAGCCAATTGTGAAAATCCTGTTTGGGTTGTGTCTCTTATTGAGCCATATGGTGCCCATTCAGGGAACAGGTTTAGGACTCCAGGGAGTGTCACGAAAAGAAGTATAGTAATATATGTAAATGCAAAATATCTAAGTTTTAACTTTTTATTCAATGTCTTTATCAAAAGCAGGGCATTCATTTTCTTTTCTCACCTCTCGGTTTTGGTTTGAACAGGTCAGTTTTCATTGGAATTATTTCCCATTTATGTACCTCATTCATTTTCTCTTCAAACCATTTCGTCAATCTCTCTTGTCTAATCTTGTCATTTTCATCAATGAAGAGGTGTTGCAACGCAACCAGGGTATCTTTGACATCCTTTTCTGTTCCATTTGCCATACCGTATTGTATCTTATAGAAAATATCCACTATCATGAATATGCTGGGCTTAAACACGGGATTGATGACACCATATGCATATTCCTTCGGTGTCCAATGCTTTGGTCTGGCGATTTTCCGAAAATGATCCAGTTGCTCATCTAGAACATGGAAGGCCTCAATTATTCCTTCTCTGTATTTGCCGGTCATCAAGCTGTTTTGCAAGATACGGATTGCCTCATCTCGTGAAAACTTCAACCTTTTGACCTTTTCCTTCATTCTTATTGGTTTGGACACTCTCTCTACCTTTCCAAACCGTACCTTCCTTAAAGTATATGCGATAAACACCGTTACTACGACGGCCACCAAGAAAAATATTAGATAAACGATGTATTGAAGAAATCCTAAATTCGCTCTTGGTGGATTGACATTTGGATTTCTTGCAGAAGGCAATGATGGCGTCGGGGTTGGTAATGGGTCTGTAATTTTTGGTAAGTCAGTATAGGGTTTGGAATACAGTATCCCTGGCAATATAAGTAACACTAAAAATCCAAAACCTGCAAATAGGTACATTGCCATTTCTTTGCCAATCGTTTCAATTTTTTCCATTGTCTTTTGCATATCTGCCAATTTAGCTTTCCTCCTTTATTGACTTGATTTTCTGTACCAATCTCCCATACACCAAACATCTCCTGAATGTGCTTTCATAATCACAAATTTTCGGCAAGGCTATTGTCTGGTAGTTTAAATATGTGCATGTGTCAGTTTTCTGGTTTTTGAAAGGGCAATGCTTGACTGGTTCATTAGGCGTTGGGGGGATTTGTCCTTGGAGCAACAGGAAATTCCTGTACATTTGCGGAGTTGCTTTTGCTTTCCGATCTTTCAACTTGAATATTCCTTCAAAAGGCAAGAAAACGACAAAAATTGCTGGGGTCAATACAATGCCTACAATTAGAAACAAAAATGCCATTGAGCGCAAATATACTAAAAGTAAAAGGGGAAGCACTTGTAAGGGTGTAGATGGTATAATGAAGGAAATCCCAATGATTGTAATTGGAATGCCCAAAAAAGCGGTAATGAATGCTGCACCTTGAACTAACTTTGAAAATGCCTTGTCTTGGAATTCAATTCGAAGGTAGATGCCGTAAGCCAAAGCAGCCCCAAAAATGGACAGTATTGACTTGAAAATACCTGCTTCTGAATAAAACAAGATTATCAAATATGTAAAAATCATGTAAAAGACACTTATACTGGGTGAAATTGTCACATTTTCCATTGATACAATTTTTGATATGGATTCATTTCCACCTATCATCATGAATATGATGGGAAATACCACCAATCCTGCAATAACTTTCTTTAATTCCTCCCCTTTATCCCAAAATTGCATCTGGATGTTTGTGAACAGTTTTTGAGTTGACATCATGACACCTCCTGTGTTTGTTGTATCATTATCCTGACGTCACGTAATGTAACAAAGGCAATATAAAACGCCACTAATTCAACCATGATTGTTAAAAGGAATCCAACCAATAACGATGCCGGATCTCCCATGAAATTGGTGGCTGTGAATAGGGCTAATCCATAAAAGAAAATTGCCATCAATCCCGTGTCGACAGTGACCAATGCGAATAAAATTCTGTTATAAGCAACGGCAAGACCTCTTTTGTCCCTAGACAAGTACCATTGGACAACAATCACCATTGAGACGGCTATCATGATGTACAAAAATAGTCGTGTTATTAAGGCTGTTGTGAAACCAAGAGACAACAATGCAAAACTCATGTAGATGGTAATCACTATGAAATTTACGACAAATAGGATCATTATCCCCATGGATAGCATATCTAGGAAACTTGGCAATGCTGAAAGGACTGTGGAATATGGTGGCGTAATTTCTTTCTTGCATTTCCAACAATATTGTGAATAAACAGGGACTGGAAAATTGCAATTTGTACATGCAAATAGGGGGGTCGCTCTACAGGAGTTGCAAATTCCAGAAGGCGGCAATGAGGCATTGCAAATTATGCATTGTGGTGCGATTATTTCTAAAGCCTTGTCATATTTTTTTTCCAAGACATACTGTCTCCTTGCTTGTATTTCTGGTCGCTTTTTCCTCTTCATGTTTCTCCTTATTTCCGCCAAAAATTCTTTTGCCATTGATTTTTTTGGTTGTATTTGAAAATTAAACCGTCCTGGTACCGCAAATTCGATATCATAATGGCTATCCAAGTCAAAGGGTTCTGAATGGACGTTTTGGCAAACCGGGCAGACCCTGTCTTCCATTCTCCAAAAGATGTATCCTGAACCTGCAATTATTGCAATGACTACAATTCCTACCCCAAAAGTTGTAATGGGAAAATCCAACCCATAAACTGGCAGTGTCAATGTGTCTGTAAATCTTGCCATTACCAATGACCCATTCCATGCCCCATGCAATGCCACTGCCCCAAAAAATGTCAACCCCATTGGTAGGAATTCCTTTGGCATAGGAACTTTATTTCTTGATGACATGTTTGTGTTATACACCCCCCATCCCATCAAAATTGTTGTCGCGATATGCAATGGAAATGTCCATCTTATCATTATCTGTGCAAATGCATCTCCAAACCCTTCTTGGAGTGATTGTGATGACAAATCAACTGAATTAAACACATAGAGATATGTTTCCAAAAAGGTGAAGATTGATCCAACAAGAATGGCAGAAATCAAAATCAGCTTACTTGTCTTGAATAGTCTCCTTTCATTTTCTCCCCATTCTTTTCTCATGCTTCTTGCAAGAATGAACAATGGAACCCCCTTTGCCATCTCCTCCACTAAAGGGGCAACCACTGCAAAAAAGATCAACAATATGACCTTTAGATTTTCTTCAGACTTATTGAGAAAAAGGGAAAAAACCAAGACAATGGAGCTTGTTGTAGTATTCAATGTCAATGCAAACAATGTTGACAGAATGCCCGAGACAAAAAGGAATAGATACACCCTTGTTATTAATTGGTCATCTTTCAACTCCTCTGTGGCAATGGCAATGGCTCCTAAATTGACCAGAAAAAAGGCAAAAATTGGAAACAATGCAATGAACAAAAACTTTGCAAACAAAATCGGCATGAAAGTGACATATCCGATAAGTCCGATTAACCCCGCCAATATTACCAAAAAACTGGCATAAAGCAGCTTTGTTTGAAATATTGCAGGCGTTGGATGTTCACTTATCTTTTTTTTGATCTCGAACGGACTGATTGATTCTGCAACCCCGTCCATAAGCATCCTTTCTGTCACTCAATTATAAATGTAGGGTAAAGCACCATCCAATTAGCCTAAAAAAAGTTTTTTTGCTGTGCATTGTTTTTTGTCTTAAAAGGTCATAGAAAAACTTCACTCAAAATTCTATATTACATGATAGGATTTTGTTTTTCTATCGTCACAGTTAAATATACTATTGATACTAATATGTTTGTATTTGTACTAATAACTATACTGTGGTGAACTAAAATG
>WAKA01000160.1 GCA_015523565.1 Candidatus Heimdallarchaeota archaeon
GAATGGAAGCTTGTGGAATTGATCTATCTTGCACTTTTCCGCTTATCCATCCCAAAGAAATTTGCAAGCCCGATCCTTCTGTATTTTGTGAAAAGTCAATGGTCAGGCTAATTTGGTCACCAAGGTCAATACTGATTTCAGAATTCCCCAAAGGAACTTTCAGGTTTTGAGATTGTCTTAAGGTGTGTGAAAAGATTTCGAATAGGTCTGCCAACTGTTCTGGAGTGAGACTTGCACTTGTTTTGAAATCCATCTAAACTCAAACTAGATTAGATTTTGTATATAATTAACTTTCCTTCCTAGAGAGTGAAAAGCAGTTTAATCTCTGCAAAAAACTTGGTTTCCCCCTACCCATGAGGCAAGAAGACCATGTTCCATTGAATATGAAGAAGTCAATTGTGTGATTAAATCATTTTCTTCGATTAATGAGATTTCACCATCATTTATTAAAATGAAATCCGCGAAATAATTTTCTTTTATCTCACCGATTGGCAAATTTAATGCCTTTCCTCCGTTTTTTGTCATCATATCCCATAATAGAAGTTGAGGGGAGGTTTGTCCGTTTCTTTTGAGAATTCCCATTTGAAGTGTTTTAATCCTTTGCAACCATTCTGCGATTCTGGCTTCATGGATTAAATTCAGGCTTATGTTTGCATCGGTTCCCAAACTTGTTGGAACACAACATTTCACATATGCGGGGAGATTGGCGATACCATCTCCAAGATACATGTTTGTCAAGGGATTATATACATGCTTTGTTCCCATCTCTGCCATAAGAGCAATTTCGTCTTCCTCCAGCCAAATGCCATGGACAATTGCAAGATGTTCAGACAATACCCCTAAATCCTTCAATACTTCGACAGGACGTTTATTGAAGATCGTACGTGCTTCTTCAACATCACTTTGTTGTTCTGCCAAATGGATATGAGCAATTTCGTCATTTTCCTGAGCCCATTTAACTAATTGACGGATCATTTCTGGGGAGGCACCATGAAGTGAATGAGGAGCAGCGCCGATATGGATAGTGGATGTCTCACTGTACTTGGTTCTTAAATAGTCAAGACTGTTCAAGACCTCTTCAACAGTTCTATGGAAACGCCCCTGCCCTTTTTTGTTTCCGAGATCATATCCTGTGTAAAGGAGCCTTTGTCTAATACCTGTTTTTAATGCAGAATCAATAACAATTTCGGCACCCTCCTTGATACCGTCAAGGTTATGGATATAATGAAATTCACCAACTGAAGTTATTCCATTTCTGATCATTTGCTGGTAGGCTCTAGTTGTTGAATCAGAAAGAAGATGGCTATCAAGTTTCAACACCAGTGGATACAAGTAATTGTCAACCCAATCACGGAAATCTTTTGGATGATCTGCATAGCCCCGTAAAAGAACTTGAAAGGCATGTGAATGACCATTGACCATCCCTGGCAATACTAATCCGTCCAATATAGTCAATTGGTTTCGAGGGATTGAACAATCCGCTAAAGGTTGAATTTTTTGGAAATAACCATTGGATACATGAATTACCAAATCGTTTTGAATATGAGCATTGACAAGAGCTTTTTTGGCTAGAAAATATTGATCCATATTTGATTTCTGAGGATAGAAAATAAGAATATTGCAATTCATTCGAACTTTTGGGAAAGAGACAAGGTATTTATCCATAATGGAGAAATAATGTCAAACAATGAGTCAGAACTTGGATTTAGTTTGGATATTGAAATCATTGGGATTGTCAAGGCTCTACGATGAAATAGCCGCGAGGGATGGTACAATCATACGTGAAGACAAGCTCATTTCTTTAGATCTTAGTGATTTAAACATCAAAAGAGTTCCAGCGGATTTATTCAATAATTGTGATAGTTTACGGGCAATCGACCTATCACTGAATAAGATTGGATCACTACCTTCAAATTTATTGAAAGGGGTGCCAAGATTACAGAACTTGAACTTAAGTGGAAACAGACTTACATCAATCCCAAATAATTTTTTCAACCATTCTGAGGAAATTGAGACACTAAATCTATCAGGCAATCAATTAACAGATCTAGGAAATGCCCTCAAGAAAACATTGAAGTTAAAAGAATTGAATATTGCAAACAATTCAGTTAGTTTTTTTCCAAATAGCTGGTTGGATAACGTCGATAAATTGGAGAAAATAGATCTGCATGGAAATTATCTAGGGGAGGGAAGACTTGAGATGAAATTCCCCAAATCATTAAAATACATCAATCTATCCGATATGAAAATTACAAAAGTCAAGAGCACTGTTTTTTCATCAAACGGTCAATTGGAAGAGTTAAATCTTAGTTTTAATCTATTGAAGGAATTACCAGATAATATTTTTGAGCAAATTGAGAAATTACGTATATTATGGATTTCAAACAACCAATTGGAAAAGCTTCCAAAATCGATTATTCAATGTAAAGAATTGACTCATTTAGTTATTGCAGAAAATAGGCTACAAGAAATACCATCATTAAATGAATTAAGTAAGTTGGAATATTTGATTGCAAATGGAAACAATTTGAAATCATTCAATTTTGAAGCATTATCAAAACATCCATCCATTAAAGAAATATGGTTAGGAGGGAACAATTCGTTAGGGAACCTTGCGGTGAATTTGTTCAGTAGGGACGCAATATTGGAAGTATGCAAACAATACCAGGAAGAATCAAATGTTTTGCAAACTATTCATGAAATACTTGAAACACTGAATGTGAATGTGACTCCACTAACCATTCTAAATAGGGACAAAACAGTGGTTAAAGAGGGGAGGATAATTTCATTAGACTTGTCTGGTCTTAATATTGAGGACATTCAAGAGTTACTAGCAAATCCCAAATTAATTGATTCTATTGAAAATCTTAATTTTGCATCCAATAACATAAAAAGAATACCTGAGGATTGGGGTGGATTAGAATACAGCATAAAATCACTGGATTTATCAGGAAATCCGATTTTAACACTGCCAAAAAGATTTGCAGAAAGCTTCAAAAACCTTGTGAAATTGAATTTGAAAAACACCAATCTTCCAAACTGCTGGAATAGGGATTTTAGTGATGAATTTGATTTGGAAGAATTCAGGGATGAATTTGGAATGAATTTTCAAGTAATATTAAAGCTTAATGAATTTATGGAGAAAGAAAGGATAGATGCAATTGCTGTTCATACATCCCAAAAAACAACCATATCAAACGGGAATCTGATTTCATTGGATATATCGGACAACAGAATAAATTCGAATGTAATTGAACAACTCAAATTTGTTGGACTGAAAAGGTTAATTGCAAGAAATTGTGAATTACTGGAAATTCCGAAATTGTCAGGTCTTCCAAATTTAGAGTTGTTGGATTTGTCTTTCAATAAAATTTCATTTGGAGAAATTAAGCATGATAACCTTTTGGAGTTGATAATTATTGGGAACAATCTTGAGAAGATAAAGATAAAGGCGCAAGAATTGGAAACACTGGATCTTTCATCTAACAGGATTAATGGTATTGAGGATTTATCCATGGATACGCCCAATTTGGAAGAGCTAATACTTTGTAAAAACAAGATAAAGGAAATGAAATGTATAACCCATCCCAACCTAAAAATTTTGGATGTTTCAGGGAATCCAATTGAGAGTTTCTGTGGTGATATTGCAAATGCCCTTCCAAAATTGCGGCAATTGAACCTTAAAGATACGGAACTTCCACCAGATCTTGCAAAACAATATTATGGTCGAGAAGACATATTGATGATTTAAGCATGCCTTTCAGTTTCACCCAATAGAATATTGAGAATATAGTAGACCATTACATTAGCCAAAAACCAAGCAACTTGAACCAACATATATCCAGCCAAGGCGATTATAACAGAAATTGCGATTAGCAAGAAAAATAGGTATACACCAGCTTCATTTAGGGATGCGAATTGATCAGTATTATCAGCCCAATAAGTGATTGCAAACCTTGCTAGAGCGAGAAGCACGGTTCCTATAACCGCGAACAAACCGATTTGGACAATTTCATCCTTTGTGTAGTATTCAGAAGATTCTGCAGTACTCATTTAGTTGAACTCAAAACCTGATTTTATAAACACTTAGAATGTGATTGACTTTAGTGGTTGAAATCTCATTTTTTAGCAAGCTTACTCATTTGCGCCTGTATTTCGGAAGCTTTCATCATTGCTTCCAATCTGTTTTTTGGAACTGGATCAGGAGTAAAGGCATCAATTAGCTCAATGATGGGGCTGTATTTTTGCCCGTCAATTTCTTTCAGCCGTGGAATAAGTTCATCCTCAATGACAAATAGTTCTTCAGCAAAAACTTTTCTTTCAAAGCCGTTATAAGAATCCAGATCTTCAACGTATTTGAGGATGATATCATAAATTTTCTTTTGTTGCTCTATGTCAAGTTCCTTGATGCCATTCCACAACTCAGGGATGACACCGTAACCGATTTTAGGTTTTAATGCCTCTTCAAATTCTTTTGGAAGGTTTTCCAATAAAAATTCAACAAATTCCTTTTCAGAAAGACCACTTGCTTCTGCCCATTGTCTAACCCAACCGTAGGGCGTAGGGGAGTCATTCAAAACAATGTATTTCAAGAGATTTTTGAAAACTGCTTTTTTCATTTCAGGAGATGAATCTGAGCCATGTTTTTGCCATGTGGTCAAGGCGCCGTCGTAATAGTCGAAAGAAGGGTTGAAATGATAGCCACGGATGATTGGAACAGTTTTCAGTTCATCTGGAACACCCCTCATATGGATTTTCAATTGAAACAGACCAACAAGAAAAGTAGGGCCAACAATCAGCACAAGAATAGGAATCAAGAAATAGCGGTATTCTGGTGCAAAAAACCAAATCAATCCAGCCAACAGTATCGCGAATGGGAAAAGCTTCGAAAAATATGCACCCATTCCGTAAATTATCTTTAGATTGTCACAGGGGATGCAGAATTCACCTTTCATGTACTCTTCTGGAACATTCAATTTGCACATCTTACATTTTTTTGATTTTACTGATGTACCTGACCAATCGTTGAAAGAAACAACCATAACTCAATTGAATTATTGGAAGCCTTAATAGTTTCTATTAAAGCGAATACATATTTGGTGTCAAGCGTTTTTTGCAGTTTGGGCAAATTCCCCGGACTTTTGTGTATTCTAGGAGATGTTTGGAATGACCTGGTTTTCCGCAATTCAAGCAATAAATAAAAACTTCCCCAACTGTGATTTTCCTTTTACACACAACACAAGGATGGTCTAATTCCTTTTGGGCGGTCAAGGCAGTATCTGGGATGTTTTCAGGGGTAAGTTCCTCTTGTTCTTCAACTTGCATTTCAACGACAGGTTCAATAGAAGCCGCATGAACCTGTTTTGGCATGGAAATTTCCTTTTTCTCAATTGTAACAGGGACAGGCTCGACAGTGGTTGCCTGTTCCTGGAATCTTGGAGTCTGTACCTGTGGTGAGGAAATACCTGCAGCAACTTCAACAGCAGTTGCTTCGTCGTTCAAACCCATTGCACGTAATATTGCCGCGGCTTCTTTCGGTTTATTTTGATTGTAAAAGAATTCATGGGCAAGATTCCGACCAATTTTTTCAAATTGCAAAGGCATCCTGTTCCTGATGATTTCAATTGCCTCAAAAGCAGCTTCCGGACCTTTCAACATTTTTGTCTTAGCCGCTTGGAATATTCGTCCAGCCTGCAAATATAAGGTAGCGGCATCATCATACTTCCCTTGACGAACAAGCATTTCAGCGGAAGAAAGAAAAGGTTGTATTTCCTCTTTTCTGCCCAATCGTTGTTGAATAAGATTTTGCTTATAATTTTGTGGGGTGGTGCTAGACCAGCGGTCTTTTGTCAAATATAGCACAACACCGATGATTATAACCAATAGTATAATTCCAATCTCCATAGGATATCCTCGTGTGATTAAATTTTCCTAATTACGACAATAAATATGTTTAACCAATAATACATGAAAAATTGTATCAGGAATCAAAGCCTTCTATTTCTTCAAGATCATCATAAGTCTGACGCACAGCTTGATGAACCTGATCCTCTGTTTTTGCACCAGTGCAGACCAGATTGCCACTTTGAAAGAGCAGTAACACAGTTTTAGGATTTTTCAGCCTATAAATCAATCCAGGGAATTGTTCTGGTTCATACATGGACTGATCAAGCCACATTGCCGCCAATTCAAGATTTATTGTACGTTTATTGAAGTTTCCAGATGCAACTATATTTTGAACAATGATTTCGGGTTTTTCCTCGATTGTTGTCCCTACTGATCGAAGAATATCAATCATTTGATACACTCCCTCATGAACCATTTCTTCAGATTTAGCACCAGTAATTACCAATTTTCCGCTGGAGAAGACCAATGAGGAAATTTTCGGCTTCTTTGTTTTCAAGATCAAACCTGGAAACTGTTCAGGATTGTAGCTTACTTCCAATTCATCATCGTCAATTAGTTGTTGAAAGATACTGACTAAATCAATATTAGTAAAAAGATTAACTGATGCAACACAGTTTTGAATTATGATTTTGAAATCCAATCCATCTCGCTTGTTTCTTTCTTTTGCTGAAAGTGTTTCATTGTTGCTCATTAGTATCAAATAAAAAAAAGTTTGGCTCTTTATAAGGGTTAACCAAACAGGCGTAATTTTTGTCATTTAAAAACACATCAATTATTCACATTTTCAGAAGTTGACACGATCGAATCTTTCATTACTTAAGCAACAGTGTAGTGGAAATAACATGGAAGAAGAGAAGCTATGATTGTTTCCTGATTTTCAATCGAGTTTGGTTTTCGTCAATAATTCGTTCCAATTCAGATGCTTTCTTTTCTAGCACCATAATCAGTCTGGAATTATCAAAGTCTTCCAGCCGGTTTCCGCAGTTTGGACAGATGAAATCAAATTCCATTGCCTCATTGAAGGTAATTCTGTTGCAATCTTTGTTTCCGCATGAAAAGAACATGTTTTCCTTTTCAAACTGAAGTCGTTCCAAAATTTTCCAATGAACCTGTCTTTGTTTTTTCAGGACAATTTCGTTAATTCTTTCTGGATGTATTTTCCAGAAATAAATGTACCAACCGCTAATCTTGTCCTTTATCCTACGAAATGAGGCAATTTCCAGATCCGAAAGCTTGTATAAAGCCTTTCGAACCTCATCCAGTTTGACATTCAGTTCTTCCGCAAGAATTTCATCAGTGACTTCATCCTCATGATCCAAAAGCAGAATGGCCACTTTCCTCACTTCCATCCCAGCAACGTCTTCGACCATATCAAGCAATGTCTGTCGTTCTTGTTCATCCATTTCCAAATTAGCTGACACTTCCGTACTTGCTGTTGGTATATACTCTTTCTGAATCACTGTTTAAAATTAATATTGTTTCTTCCTAAAAAATACTACCATATATCCAAAGAAAATTAGGATATGTTATTTTGGTTTATTCACCCAAATTACCAAACAGAAAATGACTGATTCCTTCTCTTAATGGTTATATTTTAATTATTAAGTATTAAGAAACGAACATGGATACACAAGGTGAGGAAAATGATCTCACCAAACTAGTAAGGGAAATCAATGAAAGTGCGGCAGGATTAACTTTGAAGTTACCCAGTGCACCTGAATTCATGTGTCTGATGAGATGTATTGATGGTAAACCTGTTGGCTATCCCATCTGGAAAACTTTTGAACACACTGAGACTTTAAATCTAAAGAATGAGACAGTTAGCGCCACTTTGCTAAGCTTAAGCCAAAAGTTGAAATTTTTGAATCCTGACCCAATGAAATCAACAATTATCAAATTAAAATCAAACAATTCAACATTCAACATTTATTTGCCAGGAAAACAAGACGAATGGCAATATTCATTTGTTGTTAATTTTGAAAAGAAAGACAAGGTTCCAATTTCTGACGAAGATAGGAGAGATTTGATACTGAAGATTGTTAAAAGGTTGAAAAAACTTGATGGGTTTGAGGAATTCATGGCGAAAAATGTAAATGAGAAGGAAGAAATCACCCCTTCAAACAAATTCTATTCAGAAATTCTGGAAGCAATCTCTGATGAGCTTATTAAATGGGACAAGAAAAGGATTAGCTATCATGAAAAAAGATTGAAGCGCGAAAGAGAAATTCTGATGAAAATGATTGAAGAAAAGAAAAAGGAAGAAGAAGACGTTGTCTGACTTTTTTAGGCAAATTATTTAATTGAAACACGGGATTAGA